>JAMWZA010000044.1 GCA_024305105.1 Marinoscillum sp. | reverse complement strand
CCGTATCAGGGATCGTGTGGTTAGTAATGTCTTCTTTCCAGGAAATGAAGCCAATATCAGTAATCGATGCAGAGACGTTCACATACCTGTTTAATTCCATTGAGAAGCCTAAGTCTGTGGAAAATCCTTTGTTTTGATTGTTGATCAGGTGAGTCCCAATATTTCCAGTTTTACCTTGCATTATATCGAACCCACTTGTTCGGAGTGCAGCATTTTCTAGATCCAGATCGAGACGATAGTCGACATTATTGGTAGTGAGACGTGCTGTATAGTTTGAAGTACTGGCATTGGCAAAGCCTTGCAGGAACTTGACCCGTGCTCCGATGGACATTTTGTATTGAGGGATTGTTCCGGCAAAGCCAAGACCAATTTCTCGGAAGTATGTGGCGGAAGCCGCCGTTTTGTCAATTTTAACCTCTTCACCAACTTGCGTCAGGTTGCCGTTAATACCAAATTCCAACAATTGCCTGGTATAAAGCACATCCGCTTCTACTCGCTCATTAGCGAAAATTGAAAAGTTCATTCCATTATTGGCGGTGTAGGCCAAATGAAGCAGGCTGATGTCAAGCGATGTGCTAACGGTGTTGTTGCCCTGAAGTGATTCTAAAAAGGAATTTAGGTTTATTTGATTGTTTCCAGACTCATTTTTGGTGATCACATCGGAGTAGTCAAACTTGTTGTTGACATTAATGTGAACTCCTGAAAGTGCCGGAAGACCAATAAATATTTTGCCTTCTGGAATGAAGGCTGGGTTGTAGAAACTGTTTTGGAAGGTGGCATTACCAAGACTGTAAAAACTCACTCCGGTTTGGGCCTGCATACAGACACTGATGCCGACAATGAATGAGAGAAACAATATGGTCTTTTTCAGCCTCATAAATCAATGTTTAACGTGCCAACTGCGCCTATTTTAATATCAATTTTGTAATCGGCTAATACTTTTACAAAGACTTCCCTGTTACCCGATGGAGTGTTTAACGTCAATATTAGTCGAAGTTTTTCACCTGTAGCCAGAGCTTCTATTCCTTGTTTGTTAAGAGGCACATCAGATACTTGTCGCCTGCTCTGAGAAACAACTCCTTGTAAATCTAGAAATGGAATTTCCAATATCACCGTTGAGGGCACATCGTGAATAACTGAGTCATTCTCACCTAATATTTGCAAGGCTAATTGTGCAGAGAAAGGAAACTCATTATCGGTTACTAATCGCAGGCTCACAGAGTCCGCTTGATCAAAATCAAGGCCATCACCAAGATCAAAATCAATTTCTCTACTCAGATTATCCAGAGACAATTCCAGAGGAAGTTTCATCTCAATCGTAGTAGAAATCCTACTCGTGTCCATGACATAATTTATGGCACCGGCGTCTTCAGGATTCGATATAGCCGTGAGGTTGAAGCCGATGGTATTCGGCGATGCACCTAGAAGCGATCTGATAGTAGAATTTTCCGTATTTAAGGTTACTAGCGATTCTACAAATTCGCCAGGAGTGCTTGCTCCAGCTACTACCTGTGGAATTTCTGCAGCAGTGCCTCCCAGGAAGATCGTGTCACTTCCAGAGTCCGTACTATCCACACCATACATCCCATCAAATGTAATACCTAGCGGTAGGCCAAAGGAGCTGGAAAAATTGAAGTTGATTTCTGGACTACCGAATCGTAATCCACTTTCTCCAAGGTCTGAAAAGAACTTAACGTCTAAAGTTTCATTACCAACTTCAATGCGATCTTGTCCAAAGTTTCCATATAATATGCTGAAATCCTGATTTCTATAAGCGATTTGGATGGAGATGCTATCGTTTTGAGCAATACTTTGATTTGGTTCCAGAAAAACAGAAATATCTGCAGATAAAGAGAAAGTATTACCATCACTTTCATCAAATGAAAGTAAGGTTTTATGTCCTAATAGATCAACAGATGAAGCAGCGTTTGAATTGGCACTTAAATTTCCTGTAAAACTCACGGGACTGTTGTCCGAGACCCTTCGTGTATTATCAATACTGATTTCATAGCTTATATCTTGTGAGAGGTAAGAAGAAACCGTCAGTTCTAGTTGACCTCCTTCATAAAAGACACTGTCAAGTCGTTCATTGTTTTCTGCAGGGTAACTAAAAACAAAATTATCATTGACTTGAACCACCTGACTCTCAGGATTGTCACCTGCAACTGCCTCGAGATAGAGAGATTTGTTATCCACTACATCATCCACGGCGATGATATCTTCACCTGAGGTAAAACTTGCCGTATCATAATAGCTAAGTAAAATAAGTGAGGTGCTGTCTTCTTGTAGATCCAGTTCGGAATCTCCTATTTTGTCGATCAATTCCCGCATGGTATAGGAGATGGTACCAATTGGCAAGGCAACTGTCTGGCCCAGAACTGGTTTTTCCAGATTGGAAAAATCAAGATCATTTACATTGCATCCCAGGCAAGTAATGAAGATCAAAATGGCGGTAAGTGATTTTTTCACAATTACAAAACTCGTTATTTATAACTAAAGCAAGATCTTTTTCCCAGCTTTTTCATTAAAACCCGCAACACCCTGTAAACCCCCAGTATGTATGACCAATATTTTTGAGTTTTCTGGAAAAAAATCGTCTGCAATTAGTTTACAGACACCAAAATACAGCTTCCCGGTATATATTGGGTCCAATTGTAGACCATTTTTTTGTTTTGTTCGATTAATGAACTGGATCAACTCATCGGTGACTTTGCCATAACCACCAAAATGAAAGTCATTGATGATCTGATAGTTAGTAAAATAAATATTGTTGTTGCTACATAACTCTGAAAATTCCTGATCCATCCAATTTCCCTTTAGGCTTGAAATCCCCACAAGTTCAGACGTTCCTCCTAATCCCTTTAGCAACCCTGCCATAGTACCACCTGTCCCAAATGCGGTAAAGATGTAATTGTAATTGTCAGTCAACTCATCAATGATTTCAGTACATCCTTTTATTGCCAGAGCATTGGTACCGCCTTCTGGCACGAGATAGTACTCGTCACTTGCTCCTATTAAATTTGGGCTTTCTTTTAATTGACGAAATAGCGTGCGATCGACAAATCGAAGTTCCATCCCGTTTTGATGAGCAGTTCGTAAGGTATGATTTGAGTTTGGAGTCAACTCATCGCCTCGGATAATTCCAATTGATTTTAACTGATTATCTCTACAAGCTGCAGCAGTCGCAGCGATATGGTTTGAGTAAGCGCCTCCAAAAGTTAGAATCCCTTTTTTACCTTGCTTGATGCTTTCCAGCAGGTTGTATTTGAGCTTTCGCCACTTATTACCCATGATTTCGGGGTGAATAAGGTCTTCTCTTTTTACCCAAACTTTGACCCTGTGCTTCGTAAAAAGCTCGTCGGAAATATGATCTACCGGAGAAGGAGTCCGCACCATAAGACGAAGTTAGATAAATTTGCTGCATGAGCGAGATAGAAGAAGAGCGCCAGGAGGATGATTTGTTTGAGCATCATCACATTGTGGCTGATCCCAAACAGGAGATTTTGCGAGTTGATAAGTTCTTAATGGATCGATTGCCCAATGTGACCAGAAACAAAGTACAGCAGGGCATAAAGGATGGTTTTGTGAAGGTCAATGGAGAGCTGGTAAAGCCTAATCATAAGATTCATCCGGGTGATTCCGTTCATGTCTATTTGGCCGAGCCACCAAAGGATGATGAAGTCATTCCAGAGGACATTCCAATCAATATTGTTCACGAAGATGAGCACTTGCTAGTGGTGAATAAAGAAGCTGGAATGGTTGTACATCCAGCTTACCAGAATTGGTCTGGAACTTTGGTGAATGCACTGGCTTATCATTTTCAGAACCTGCCTGAGATGAAAGGTAATGAAGGTAGACCAGGTCTTGTTCATCGGATTGACAAAGACACCTCAGGTTTGCTGGTCATCGCAAAGACAGAAAAAGCGATGAATGGTCTGGCTAAACAGTTTTTTGATCATAGCATTGAGCGAACTTATTATGCGCTGGTATGGGGTGAACCCGAACCTTCTGAGGGAACAATCGACGTGCACGTAGGCCGAAGTTTAAAAGATCGAAGAGTAACAACGGCTTTTCCTGAAGGAGATTTTGGGAAGAATGCCATCACTCATTTTAAAACGCTCAAAAGTCTGCGATATGTGACCTTGCTACAATGCAACCTGGAAACAGGCCGGACGCATCAGATCAGAGCGCATATGCGTTACTTGGGCCATCCATTGTTTAATGACGCGCTCTATGGTGGAGATCAGGTTTTAAAAGGAACCGTTTTTACCAAGTACAAACAGTTCGTTCAGAATTGCTTTAAAGTGATGCCACGGCAGGCACTTCATGCCAAGACTCTGGGGTTTATTCATCCTGGTACTGGCAAGTACATCCAGTTTGATTCAGACTTACCAACAGATTTCGCTAATGTTCTGGAGAAATGGGAAAATTATGTTACACATCACAATGAAGAATAATTATTTTCATTCGGTACAAAATTGAAAGGATTGCATTAAATACGAAACTTCAATGTCTATTAATTAGCTATTTTTAGCTAACTGAATAGTTCGTTGTAATATTTTCAATATTACTGTGTTTCTAGCTGACTCTCAATGGTTTAAGGGAGCTTTCAAATTATGTAAAATTCAATAAAAAGAAGTAGTTTCTGTGCGTTAACCAATCTTAAGTCACAGAATGTCACGAAATACACAGCTTTATTTAGTCTTTGCACTATTGTTTTTAAGTGTAAAACTGACGGCACAGGTCCAGCAAGACCAGCAAGTTTACAACGACGCAGTTGATTTTATGACTAGTGAGCAATATGAACTGGCGGTAGATGCTTTTAGCTTTCTTCCAGATTACAAGGACAGCAATTACCGCTCGGTGATTTGTGCGTTGCTCAGTCAAAAGTTCAAAAATACACCGATCGAGAAGCTGATGGTTTTTGAAGATTCACCCGAATCGGGAGCTCTGTTTTATTATTGGCTCGGACGAATTCAGCTAAAGCGCTTCAAATTGCCTGAAGCCGAAGCGTCTTTTAATAAATTTTTAAATGAGGCTCATTATGCCATGGAATTAGACGTTTACAAACAAGAGACTCATGATAAATTGGCTTTGATCAAAGGGGCTTCTGATCGAATGAAGATTCTACCGATGGAAAGCCCTATAAACTCACGATATGCGGACCTACCTGGAGCCTTGCTGGGAGATGGAGATCGCTTAATTTTCATGTCGGATAGGAATTCGGATGGGCAGTTTGAGATATTTAAAACAGATAAAGGAGCTTATGGTTGGGGCACCCCTGAGGTGATCTCAAAAACCTCGGTTCGTTCAGATATTTTAAACGTACTCAATGTCAAGGAATCCTTAGTCCTCATTGACCCTGATCAGCAGCACCTGTATACTGTAGAGTGGACGGATAACGGGATGGATGTATCTGAAGGTGCTGATGTGCCTTTTCTAAAGGAAGCAAAACACATTTATGTGAATGACTACCAATCTCGGATCATTTTTTCAATGAAAAACGAGGCACAAGGGCTGGATCTGTATGAAACGATCAAGTTAAGATCTACTGGCGAATGGATGGAACCATCCCTGGTTGGCGGTCAATTGAATAGTGCATACGATGAAGACTATCCGTTTCTGACGGATGATCGTAAAAGGTTGTATTTTTCATCCAATCGCCCAGGTGGCTTAGGGAAATCAGATATCTATTACGTGGAAATGAATCCGGAAACCAATCTCTGGGGCAAGCCGGTAAATGCTGGAATACCTGTGAACTCTGTGGATGATGACATAAGTTTTTCCATGACGTCAGATTCTCAAGCGATGATTTCATCGGATAGGATTTATTCTTCTGGAGGGTTGGATCTGTTTGTTGTGGAGGTGGATAATTAAGCTAAAACGCTAAGCAGATGATCCAGGTATTCCCGGTTGTTAGCTAACCGTGGCACCTTGTTTTGGCCACCTAGTTTTCCTCTACTCTTCATCCAGTTATAAAAAGTACCTTTCGGTACCTGATGGATGATGGGTGCTGTAAGCGCCAGGTCTTTATGTCGTTTGGCATCATAGTCAGAATTGATCTCGCGTAGCTTTTCATCCAGTAGCTGCTTGAATCGATCAATGTCGTCTGGTGACTTGTTGAATTCTATGATCCACTCATGACACCCTTTGGATCCTGATTCCAGGTATTTAGGGCCCGCCGTGAAATTTTCCATTTCTGCATCTGTTCGCTCACAGGCAATAGCGATAGCTTCTTCGGCATTTTCGATGATTAGTTCTTCACCAAAAGCATTGATAAAATGTTTTGTCCTTCCACTGATTTTGATTCGATATGGATTCACCGAAGTAAAACGAACCGTATCTCCTATTTTATATCGCCATAGTCCGGCGTTTGTGGAGATAACTATGGCATAATTCTTACCTACCTCAACTTCTTCCAGACTCAAGGTTTTGGGGTGGTCTTTTTCCCACTCTTCTACTGGGATGAATTCATAATAGATCCCATAGTCCAGCATTAACAGCATTTCTGTAGAGTCTGTCTGGTCCTGAATTCCAAAGAAGCCCTCAGAAGCATTGTAGGTTTCCATGTACCGCATTTTTTCTGAAGGGATCAGGCTTTTGAACAGTTGGCGGTAAGGCTGAAAAGCAACAGCTCCATGGATGAAGGCCTCCAGGTTTGGCCACACATCCAGAATTGAATTTACGCCTTTGATCTCGAGAATACGCTCAAGTAGCACAATGGTCCATGTCGGTACTCCAGAAATCGAAGTAACATTTTCATCAGCCGTAAAATGGGCCATTTTTTCAATCTTCTCTTCCCATTCGTCCATTAAGGCAATATCCAGAGAAGGTGTACGAACCATCTGCGCCCAAAAAGGAAGATTCTTAATTAATACGGCAGAGACATCTCCATAGTATGATTTCGCATTTTTATCAAACTGGTTTACCTGCTGACTCCCTCCAATGACAAGGTTCTTGCCAGTGAACATCTTTGTGTCTGGATAATTGTTCACATAGATGGATAGCAGATCCTTTCCCCCTTTGTAATGGCAGTCTTCAAGCGCTTCAGGAGACACTGGAATGAACTTACTTCTGGAATTGGTTGTACCGGATGACTTGGCAAACCAACGTACTTCAGAGGGCCACAACACATTCTGATGCCCTTCCATGAGTTTTTTTATGTAAGGGTATAGTTCTTCATAAGTGACGATAGGCACATTGCGCCGGTATTCATCGACCGACTTGATCGACTCAAACCCATTTTTGATTCCATATTCTGTTTTGGTAGCTCTGTTCAGTAAAGAAATACGTAATTCTTCCTGAACATCATGAGGGTATTTCATGAATAGATCAATGTCATGAATTCGCTTTTTCATGACCCAGGTCAATATGGAATTGAAGATTTCCATTAACTCTTTTTAGGTCTTCTTAATTCGAAATTTTTACCAAGATAAACTCTACGTACCTGTTCATCAGCAGCTAATTCCTCTGGGGTGCCTGCTTTGAGCAGGTTACCTTCAAACATCAAATAGGCACGATCGGTAATGGAGAGCGTTTCGTCTACGTTATGATCGGTTATCAATATGCCAATATTTCGTTCTTTCAATTGTGCGACAATGGATTGTATCTCCTCTACCGCTATCGGGTCCACTCCTGCAAACGGTTCATCTAAAAGTACGAAACTAGGATCCACAGCCAGTGCTCTTGCTATTTCGGTTCTTCGCCGTTCTCCCCCGGAAAGCACCATGCCCAGGTTTTTTCTGACATGCGTTAGGCTGAACTCCTCAAGTAGAGATTCCATTTTCTCTTTCTGTTCGGCTTTAGAGAGTTTCGTTAATTCCAATACAGCAAGGATATTATCCTCAACAGAGAGTTTTCGAAAAACGGAAGCTTCTTGCGCTAGATAGCCAATACCTTTTTTGGCTCTTCGGTACATGGCCAGGCCTGTGATATCTTCGTTGTCCAGGAAAATATTGCCTTCATTAGGCTTTATCAAGCCAACAATCATGTAGAAGGTGGTTGTTTTTCCTGCGCCATTAGGACCAAGAAGTCCTACAATCTCTCCCTGGTTTACAGAGACAGAAATATCATTCACAACCTTTCTTCTCTTGTACTTCTTGATTAAGTGTTCTGCTCTTAGCTCCATAACATCGATTGGCCTTGCAAGATATCAAGCAATTTTAACATCCTTAATATTCAACTGCAGGCTTTTGTTTCCTCTGAATTCATTTTCCTCGATCTGGTAGGCAATGTCAAACGACTGATTGGAGATCATATCCGCTCTTTCGGCCAGGCCAAACCCTATTGCATCATAAACGAATTCTTCACCATCTTGATATAAAGAAAGTTTTAAGTGTTCATCCTTTACCACTTTTGGAGGATACTTAAGCTTCACGCCGCGTGTGACAAAAACGGGTTTTTGATTGTGAGGCCCAAAAGGAGACATCTGTTTGAGAATGGAGTAATTTTTATAATTGATAAAGTTTAGGTCCACTTCCAGGTCTACGTCTATTTTAGGAGTGAGGATGTCGCTGGCAATACGGCTGGCTACTACCTCTTCGAATTTTTGCTGAAAAGCTGGAACATTATCGATTGATAAAGTCAAGCCTGCTGCGTGTGTATGACCACCAAACTGCTCAAGTAAATCACTACACTCTGTGATGGCGGCATGTATATCAAACCCTTCGATTGATCGGGCACTTCCGGTTGCTTTTTGTGCAGACTCGGTTAGAATGATAGTCGGGCGATAATATTTCTCAATGCAGCGTGATGCCACTATTCCAATGACACCCTTGTGCCAGTCATTTTTAAACAACACCGTGCTTCTGGCAGCTTTCAACTGCTCACTGGCAGCCACCATCTCTAAGGCTTCTTCGGTGATGGATTTATCAAACTCCTTGCGCTCCCGATTTCTAACATTTAGCACCTCCGCAAATACTTCAGTTTCTGAATCGTCTTTTGCAGTTAGCAGACGCACCGAGTCATGCGCATGGGTAAGCCTACCCGTCGCATTGATTCTTGGACCAATGTAAAAGACAATGCTGGAGATGTCAAGTTCTCCTTTGAGGCCACTCACTTCTATCAACGCCTTCAAACCCGGGCAAGGTGAATGGTTGAGTTTTTTAAGACCATAGAAAGCGAGAGCTCTGTTTTCTCCAGTGATGGGTACAATATCTGAAGCAATACTAACCGCGACCAAATCCAGAAACTGGAACAATTCCTCCAGATCTATCGAGTTCTGCATGCAGAAACCTTGAAGCAACTTGAAACCCACTCCACAGCCGGAGAGTTCTTTGTATGGATACTCATCATCCACTTGCTTGGGATCCAAAATTGCTAGAGCATCTGGTAACGAGTCTCCAGGCAAATGGTGATCACAGATGATTAAGTCTATGTCATATGACTTGGCGAGCGCCGCTTTATCTACTGCTCGAATCCCACAGTCCAGACTGATAATGAGTTTGATGCCTTCTTCGTGTGCATGTTCTATGCCTTGAGAGGAGATACCGTATCCCTCAGTGTATCGGTCAGGAATGTAATAGGTAAGTTGATCTGAGAATTTGTTCAAAAAACCATGAACAAGTGAAACGGATGTCGTTCCATCCACGTCATAGTCTCCATAAATCAATATTTTTTCTTGGGAAAATATGGCATCACAAAGCCGATTGACAGCTATGTCCATATTTTTCATGAGGAAGGGATCGTGAAGATGATTTAATGAAGGACGGAAAAATGTCTTAGCATCTTCGAAAGTGGCTATGCCCCGCTGAAGGAGTAATTCTGTCAGATCAGGACTAATGTTGAGTTCATTGGAAAAGTCTTCTTTCTTTTCCTGATGATTTGATTCGTTCAGCACCCACCGTTTTTCCATGATGGGAAATTAAGAAAAATTGGATAGATGAGCGCCGATTTATTCTTTTCAAATCATTTCATCAAGGTCCTTTTCGGCGATGAAATAGTTTTGATACCAGTATTCGTAATCCTCATATTTTACACAATCATAATCATTACGATCACCCAAAGTCACAAAATGGCTTGGTTGAATCCACCCCGAAAAAAGAGTGGATTGAGAGAAAGGAAGATCCGAGACTCTGACAATCTTAGTTCCTTCAAAAAAAATTGGCGATGCTTTACGCGTCATAGAGCTATCAATTAATTATGCAAGCATACTATTAAGTTACATATTTCCCAGCATTTGGGCATTATGTATATGTTACGTTTGATAAGTAGGCAATTTTTGACGGTACTTCCCCCAAGACAATAAATGATTTATATTAAGGATTAAATTACAGCATGAAAATCTCCTTAAGCGAAATATGGAATTTTTCTGACCTGATTGAGTCAAGCGAAAAAGGCTGGTCATACAATCTGGTAGTAGGTGACTTTGTTGTGAAGGACATCTCACACGAAATGTTGGTTGAGCTGAAGGCAGATAAGTCTTATGATACAGAGCTATTACCCGGTATTTTCACTTTTAGAGAAATTCTCTGGCAACCGGATGTCTTTACTGAGTCTGTAAGTAGCCTGCCTGGCTTAAGGATTTTGAAGGCACACTGTGAGGAGACCATTGAGCATTATGATCAGTCATCAGTAAAGACCTTTATCTTGTACAGCGAGCTCCTTCGTGGGTTGGCCCTGAGTTGTGAGAAAGCAATAGCTAGTTTGGAGGACGGTAAATCTTCTGTAAATAAAACGCTAGGCGTTTTTCGAACGGAGGCGTTTCCAATCATTAAATTCTTCATCTACCACCCACAAAACCGACTAGATTACTACCGGGATGCAGTCAATCGCCTGAACTATGCAGTGAAGGTAATGCTCACACAGTTTAATGGGAAATATACCGAGCTAACAGATCCATTTTGGGAGGGGATCTATCGACAGGAGAAAAAAGTCGAAAACACAACGCCAAAGCCTGTGAAGCAAGAAGAAAAATCTTAGTTTTGGCAGCTGAGTTGACAAACAAATGTGTTTATCAATTCGTATGTTTCAAAGAAACGTGATCCCGACCCATATCTTATGGAAGTAAATCCTCAAACCGAAAGAAACGATAAGATTCGGTTTTTCTTACGCAATTTATTTCGAGGCTTAATATGGCTGGTAGTAGTAGTAGGTGGCTACTTCTACCTGGAAGCTAACTACGATATTACTTTAAAAGGAATTCTTGGGGATCTCTACGACCAGCCAGCCATTATTTACGGGATTTTCTTTGTTTCTGAAGCCGTTTTTGGGATCATACCACCTGAGCTTTTCATGATCTGGTCGCTGCGTGATGAATTGCTGTCTCTCTACATATTTCACATTATTGGGTTGTCTACCATCTCCTATGTAGCTGGTATTCTTGGCTATTACATTGGGTCACATTTCAGTACCACGCAGTTCTATTTGACAGTTCGCAAGAATTATTTGGGCCGATTTGAAAAACATTTAAACCGCTTTGGTGGATTTTTGGTTATCGTAGCGGCATTGACACCACTTCCTTTTTCAGGTATTTGTATGCTCATGGGTACTGTCAAATATCCTTACAGGAGATTTCTAGCATTTTCTACGTTGAGATTTGTTCGATTCATTGTTTATGCCATGATTATTTGGGAAGCCAACATCTTTTGAGTTTCCCTTTCAGATAAAAACAGCACATGAAGAAAGGCGTACTACTGGTCAATCTAGGCACACCAGATTCCACGAAAGTTTCGGACGTTAGAAAATATTTGAGAGAATTCCTTAGCGACAAACGTGTAATTGATATTCCAGCTGTACCACGTTGGATGTTAGTCAATTTGATCATAGCACCTTTTCGTGCTCCCAAATCCGCTGGCGAGTATCGCAAGCTGTTTACCGAAAGAGGCTCGCCCTTAAAGTATTACACAGAAGATCTTTTAGACCCGATGCGTGAGTTGCTTGGAGACGAGTATGTGGTGGAGTACGCTATGCGTTATCAAAGCCCATCCATCGAGTCAGGTTTGCACAAATTGAGTGAGGAGAATGTCTCTAGCATTCACGTCATTCCTTTGTTTCCACAGTATGCCTCAGCTACTACAGGCTCGATCATTGATAAAGTGATGGAAATCACCAAAACCTGGCAGATTATTCCTGAGATTAAGTTCACCTCACAGTTTTTAGAAGACGATAAGTTTTTAGAGGTAATTGCCAAAAATGGGCGCCGTTGGATGGAGAAAACGAAGTACGACCACTTCGTATTTAGTTACCATGGCTTACCCGAGCGACAAATCCGAAAAGGATCAGTGGGTAATCAATGTCAACTGGGTAGCTGCTGCAGTAAATTTCATGAACGTAACCAGTTTTGTTACCGTGCCCAATGTTTCCATACCACGCGACTGGTTGCAGAGAAACTTGGCTTGTCTGAAGACCAATATACTGTTTGTTTTCAGTCGCGTCTGGGTAAAGATCCATGGATCAGGCCCTATACCGAAGACGTCTTGAAAGAACTTGCGAAAAACGGAAAAACCAGAGTTTTGGCATTTTCTCCGGCTTTTGTTTCGGACTGCCTGGAAACGACCATCGAAGTGGGTGAAGAATACAAAGAAAAATTTGAAGAGGCTGGTGGCGAACAATGGGATCTGGTAGAGAGTCTGAATGATGATCCCCTGTGGATAGAGAGTTTGGCGGGAATTGTAAAAGGTTAGTCGAATAAGTTCTCTTGGTTCTTCGATTTTGCCATATGTTTAGAGGTGAATAATTTCAAGTGTCATTAAGATGTTTCATTAAACTAATGCCATTAAGATTCTCAGTGAAGGCTATCTTTTATTCCATTGCCTTATTTTATGCTGTTAATCCAGCCATTTGCCAGCCTGATTATACTTTTAAGTCTTTTTCCGTTGAAGAAGGTTTGAGTAACGCATCTGTTAACAAGCTATTTAAAGACGAATATGGTTTGTTCTGGATCGGAACAAGAGACGGTTTAGACCGCTATAACGGTCATGATTTTCGCCATTATTACCACGATAAAGGCAATCCGAAGAGTTTATCAGACAACTATATTTTTGATTTAATCCAATATGGCAGGGATTCGCTGTTTATTGCAACGGACAATGGAATAGATATATATCGCTATAGTAGTGATGATTTTCATCACTTACATGTAGCTAATGAAGAACCTTACACTGCTATTCATTTTGAGGTGGATACTCAAAACAAGCTATGGGCAACGACTAGCATAGGTTTGCTAAAGATCGAGAAAGATTCAATATATCATTTTCAGGCAGATTCCCTTGACCCCTGGTCACTAGACGAATCTTATTTACAGGACATTGTTTTTTACAAAAACAAAGCCTTTATTTCTTCCTATTTTTCGTTAAATCTTTTAGACATAGCCACAGGTAAATTTTCCAACAAGAACAATAGTGAGAATCCAGTTTTCCACCTTTCTGATACACCGATCTACAAGATGAAATTGACCAGGGATGGATACATTTGGTATGGAATCGTGGTAGATGATGGGGTTGGAAGCTATCTGGTCCGAGTGAATCCTGAAACTTTGGAATACACTTTATATCCTCAGGGTGCAAAGGGGCTTGGAGTATTCTATGCAATTCTTACCATAGAGGAATTACCTTCTGGACAAATACTTTTTGGAACTAATGGAGGAGGTATTTATCTCTATCAGCCAGATGAAGATACTTTTTATCACTATAATCATAACCCAAAGGATGAAGGCACTGTAAATGACATAGACATTTGGGATCTATATGTTGATGATCGTGAGGTACTTTGGGTGGGAACAGATGGAGGTGGCGTTAACTGGTCACACAAGGTGCTCAACAGGTTCAGCACGGAGCGAAATAACCCTTTTGATGATCACAGTTTGCAACTTAATGACGTTCACTCTTTTTTCGAAACAGCAGAGCATCTTTGGGTGGGGGTGAATGGTCTGGGGGGAATTTCTAAGCTTGATAAAAACTCAGGTAAATATTTCAATTATAAATTTGATCAAAACGAGAAATACTCCTTATGGGATAATACCGTATATGCATTGACAGGAGATGATAATGGATCAGTTTGGGTCGGGTCCTATTCAGGTGGTATTAGTAAGCTTAATCAAGAGACGAACTTATTTACTCAGCATTTGATAAATATCAACAATCGAACGGTTATCCCGTCCAATTATACATCTGATTTGATCGCTGTAGATTCCTTTGTATATGTTGGTTCTGGTAATGGGCTATGGCGAATCAATATACATCACAATAGGTGGGACCACTTCCCAAGGGTTCCCACAGAGTACGAGTTTGGGGATATAATAAATGACCTTTCAGTAGACAAGAATGGGTTGATCTGGTGTGGATCTCAAGAAGGGCTGTTTTCATTTGATCCCCATACCTATCAATTCGATTCGTTGGGAACAGAGCTTGATTCAATCAGGATCAACCACTTGACATATGAAAACAATCGACTTTTAGTGTCATCCAGCCGAGGGCTATATCGTGTTGAAGAAGGGCAAGTCCAGCTAGTACTCCGGAGATCTGATGGGCTTTTATCTGATAATGTGTTAGGTGCAGTGTTTGATCAGAGAGACAGAATCTGGTTAATGACCAATAAAGGACTTAATTCTTACGCACCCTCAGGGCAGATACAGTCCTACTTCATTGGTGATGGACTTCAGGGCAATCAGTACAATGTTGGAGCTATTTATAAGGGGCTAGAGGGGCGTGTTTATTTAGGAGGTTTGAATGGGTATTCCTCTTTTGACCCTGATGATATTTACCCTTTTAAGAACGAATCGCACACACTTTTTGAGTCTTATGAGTTACAAAAAAAGGATTTAAACTATACCTTCTCGCTAATTGGATTAGATCAAATCAGTTTGAATTACGATGACGACTTATTGACATTGTTTATTTCTAGTGATCAAATAATTGGCTCAGAGAAAACTAACTATCAGTATCGGATTCGGGAACTGAGTGGAAACAACTGGATACCGACCAACAATGAGCTGGTCTTTACAGATTTAAAAACTGGAATTTATACTCTGGATGTACGTTCATCTAATTATGATGGGATCTGGGGTAAACCCACTTCATTGACTATTAGGATTAAGCCCCCATTTTGGGCTTCGGGCTGGGCATACATATCTTATGTTTTGTTATTCATAGGCGCGATAGTAACACGAGACCGCAAAATTAAGCGTGATAAAATCAGACTGGAAAAGATTGTGACCGAGCGAACTTCCGAGGTGAATCAGCAAGCAGAAAAGATCAAAGAACTAGACAAGATCAAAACTCGTTTTTTTTCCAATATATCGCATGAGTTCAGAACTCCTTTAACCCTGATTCAAGGACCCATTTTATCCATAATTCAGGGAAAGACCAAAGACCCGGCTCAAGTAGAACGTAACCTGAAAGTAGCTAATCGAAATGTGGACACACTGCGTAGCTTGATTGATGAGATCCTAGAGTTCAATAAGCTTGAAACAGGAAACCTAAATATCAATCATATTCCTGTTCATGTAAAAGACTATTTTGAAGAACTGGATAATAGCTATCGATTACTCACTGAAGAGCAAGGAGTATTTTGGGAGATGAACCTTAGCTTCGAACCGACTCTACGGATCATCTTAGCTGCAGATCAAGTACAAAAAATAGTACATAACTTAGTCTCTAATGCTTTTAAATACAGTTCGTCCGGTGACAAAATTCGACTTGATGTTACTTATCAGGATGATCATTTGATTGTTTCAGTCACGGATCAGGCTGGAGGCATCCCTTCAGAAGAACTTGACAAGATTTTTGAAAGATTTTACCAAACTTCTCACGGTCAATTACAGCCTCACAGTACGGGTATTGGACTGGCTTACGTAAAGGAGATCACACATGCCTTGGGTGGTGAGATTAGTGTCGAAAGCGAGTATGGGAAGGGAAGTAAATTCTCCCTAAAACTAAAGGCTGACCAATTTATAAGTCCTTCGGGACCTCACAAGGTGAAGGAAGTAGTAGAAAATTTGGAACGTCCTCATCAGCGGTATGCTTATCCCAATAACAAAATACTGGTAGTAGAAGATAACATTGAGATGGCCGATTACATTGCACAGGTTTTAGGAGATGAGTTTCAGGTAATGCGCCAAAGCAATGGTCAGGAAGCGCTGGAAGTGATGGATTCGTATAATCCAGACTTGGTCATTACCGATATCATGATGCCGGTAATGGACGGGCTTGAACTGCTTGAAAAAATAAAATCGGACCCCAAATGGAGGTTAAAATCCATGATGATGCTCACGGCTAAGTCTAGTTATGAAACCAGGCTGGAAGCACTTTCTTTTGGTCTGGACGATTACCTAACCAAGCCATTTAGTCCGATGGAGCTGGAAATCAGGGTGCGAAATATTCTTCAAAACCAGTTCGAACGAATGTCCTACCTATCCGCTGACAATGAAACTGAATTTTCCAATGACCCCATTATCAATGACCTAATCGAACAGATTGAGTTAAATATCGCCAACAGAAACTTTGGTGTATTGAACCTATCAGAAAAAGCAGCTCTCAGTGATAGGCAGCTCACTCGGGTGGTTAAAAAAACCACCGGACTGACTCCTGCCAACCTGATCAAAGAAGTAAAACTTCGGAAAGCGAAATCTGGATTGGAGTCCAAGTCGTTTCGGACTGTATCAGAAGTGGCCAACTCGGTGGGCTTTGAAAAATCTTCGTATTTCAGCAAAGTATTCTTTGAGCGGTATGGCAAAATGCCCTCTGAATACATCTAAACCTCCAGATGTCCGAAATGAGGTAAAATATGTCGGGATTTTGGCTGATTAACAGGCCCATCTTTATGGCTCGAATAAATTTTATCTGCCATGAAGTACGTCATAGACTTTTTCAAACAATTATTAATTGGAGTTCTTTTACTCGCCTCATTATCACCGCAGGCACAATCAACATTCACAGTCACCAACACCAACGATTCTGGTGCGGGTTCACTTCGACAAGCCATGACAGATGCCAATGGTAATGGTGACGGTCTGGACATCATTAATTTCTCTGAAGATGTTTCAGGAACCATTTTATTGAATAGCCAACTGCCGGTCATCACGACGGCCCTGACGATCAACGGCCCTGGAGAAGAGGTGCTCAGCGTTTCCGGGCAAAATGCACATCGAATTCTTTTCATCAATTCTACAGGAGATGTAACTATTAGTGATCTGACCTTAAAAAATGGTAGAGCCCAGGGTGGCAATGCTGGAAGTGCGGCTTCAGGAGGAGGAGGAGGTGCCGGAATGGGTGGTGCTATTTTTCTTGAGAACGGTAATCTTAGCTTACACTTTACTTCCTTGGTTAGCAACACGGCAAGAGGGGGCAATGGTGGAACCTTCAACAATCCAAGTACAGCACTTGGTGGAGCTGGAGGGGCAGGCCCACTTGGGGCAGGAGGAGCCGCCACATATGATGATGGAGTCAACGGAATTTTTGGATCAGGCGGTTCTGGAGGTGGTTTAAACTTCGATGGTGAGCCACGTGCTAATGGGGGCAATGGCGGATACGGTGCAGGAGGTGGGTCGGTAGGATCTAGCGGCGGTGGAGCTTCAGGCGTTGGTACGACAGGAGTACCTGGCACATTTGGTGGAACCACATCTAATCCGGTAAATGGAATCGTACAGTCCGGTGGCGGAGGAGCAGGTTTGGGTGCTGCAATTTTTATTTACGGTGGTTCTGTTTCCTTAAATACCGTCACTGTAATGAATAATAGTACTCAAGCTGGCGGATCTGGTGGATCTGGTGCCAGCTCAGGACAAGCTAAATCAGCAGGAATTTTTCACTACAGTGGGTCATTGACCAACAATGGTGTTTTTGTTTCTGGTAACAGTGCGCCAAATGCTTCGAATACATCAACTGATAACCCTGACTTCTTCTCAGAAACAGGACTTACTTTGGTAGAAACCAATGCTCCGGTAATAAGCAAGTCAATCCCGGTCGATGGTCAGACCAACTATCAGAAAGCGGATGACTTGGTCATCTACATGAATGAAAATATTTACAAGACGGATGGCTCAGCAATTGCTGATGCAGACTTGTCCGGCATCATTACTTTCAAAGAAACCAATGCCAGCGGTTCGGATATCAATTTCACAGCGTCCATCGTTCGCAACAAAATAACCATCACTCCTGACAGTGAACTGACGAATGGTCAAGCGTACTATATCGCTGTAGCTAACATCGAAGATCGATATGGGAATGAAATGGCAGGTCCAGAGACCCTGACGTTTACCGTTGATGGCACGGCTCCAGTATTTACAGCTGATCCCGAATCTGGCACCACCATTCTTGGCAGGTCTTTTTCATTTACGGCTGATGAAGCGTTTTTTGACCTGGATGCGACTGATATAGAGCCCTCAGAGTACATCAATGTCGTAAAAGTGAGATTAGATGATGCAACGGGCGATTTGGTAAGCACAACCATCACCAGAGAAGGGAATACGTTGCAAGTATCATTGGATGAATCTCTTCCGGATCAATTGTATCATGTCACGCTAGAAAACATCACTGATGCGAATGGCAATGAGATCATGCCACAGGTGTTTAACTATTCCAGACCGGCCTTTGCCGAGGCAAAAATCAGGGTAAATCCAAGAGATGGTAGCATACTTAGCACGCAAGCGATCGAGGTTACTTTCGAAGAAGACTATTACGTAGAAACTGCTCCTGGTACTTTCGCGCTTTTTAAAACACGAAGCTTTTCACAGGCTTATACCGATGCAGTGCTTGACTTAAAGCTTAACGATGAAAATGGAACGGATATCATCGACAAGTGGTCATTTAACGATGACGGAGATGTGCTATACATCATGTCCAACATAGAGCGCAATAGCACCTATTATTTGAGAATTGCCAACCTGTTTACGGCGGATCAAACTCCGGTAGAAGCGGTCGAAATCTTCTTCAATACCCCGGATGAATTCAACCCAGTAGCAGGTGGAGGATATTTTGTGAAAAATTTTCGTCAATCTGTAAATAGTGGATCGCTAGGTAGTCAGTTTTCCATGGAATTCATTGTGCAGCTCAATGGAGGTTCTAGAAGACAGGGCCTATTTCAAGGCTGGGCATCAGACTTTTCCAATAGAGTGCTTTTTTGGTTGAATGACGATCAGTTGGTACTCTCCATTTTGGATGGTAGCGGCAATGTGATTTCTGACCAAAGCATATCGTCCAATACTTTTGATGAAAGCGCACTCGCTACTTCTTTTCAGCACGTAGGATTTACGCATGATAACGGAACTGTTGTGTTTTACTACAATGGGCAGCCTGTGGGGGAAGGCACTTTAGACATCAGCAATTACGCCTTTAGTGAAACCGGAACCAGTTATAGCTCCTTAACTGGAGATTTTGGATCTGTGTCTCTTGATCCATCCGGTTTTATGTCGGTCGATGAGGTAAGGATTTGGTCTGCAGCATTGTCCGCTCAGGTAGTTTCGGACTGGCACCAGGCGCGCATGTCGGATACACACCCTGATTTCGACCAGTGTCGAAATCTTTGGTTGTTTGATGAGCGTGGCGGGAAGCTATGTTGGGATTCAAAGAACAATGAAGCCAACTATTCATTTAACCCAGATCCAATAAGAGGAGTATCTAACCGCTTCGCCGTTCCAGAAATGCAGGTATCGTCTGGTGATGTCGTTCTAGCTTCGGGCGATGAGGTAGCATTTATAGCTGGAAACGGCGGGCAATTGCAAAAGGAGTTCACCATTACCAACACGGGAACCGTAGACTTAGCGCTTTTGGGAGAAGCCTCAGTTAGTGATTTTGAAGGCCGTTTTGAGATCGACTATTCAGAGACTGAATTGCTTCTTGCGCCTGGCGAAACCACATCTTTTACGGTAACCTTTCAGTCCAACGATGTACGCGCTTACAATACTTTTTTGACCATTCCCAATTCCAGCTTGGAAAGTGCATTTGAAGTAAACTTGATCGGACGTGGCGTTAGTCTCTCTAATGGTAATTGGGAAAGACTAGGAGGTAAAGATGGACTCCCAGCAATACAGGAATTGTGGTCAAATGATGGTAACATCTATTTTGTCACAAGTGTCTCTGGAAATTCTATTTCTAAACTCATTAAAGCTACCATTTCCCCTGATGGTAATCTGAATTATGAGGAGGAGACCACATTGCCTACCCTATATAATTCTAGCAATTATGACCTCATTGGAGACAATAGTGGGAACTTTTACACTATCACCGACCCAGGGAATGGTACCGGCATACAAGTCAAAAATATCATTACGAATCAATCCGAAAGCTTCCTGATTGAAACCTCAAATGATAAAATGGATGGTTTATTGAAAGTTGATCGTAATGGCACAGTACGATTCGTTCATTCTTTCAGCGATGGCTCTGCATACAATCAATATGGCATCAAAATTCAAACAGGGATTCCTTCCACAGCAACCATCACGCTCACGATGGAAGACCTTCGTACCATATTCGGAACAGACATTGGCAGCAGTATTTTTGCCTATAGTATAGCTTTCGATAGCAACAACCAACTCTTTGCCACGGTTGGCACGAATGATAGTAAAGTTTTGGTATTGAAATATGACCCAACCACCGGATGGGATAATATTGGATATGACTATACCACGATCGGTGTTTCCCAAACGGCTTACTATGTAAACCTGATCATTGATCAAAATGACAATATCCATGTCGGAGGAATTGGACAAAGTCAACTTCGCTACCACAAGTTTTCACCAACAGGAACCTTGCTGGAAGGAGGCTTCACAACTGACCAACTTGCTGGATCAAATTTTACTGGCTTTCCAAGTCGGCAGGGAGGTAATTTATTTGGATTAGGTGCGGAAAATGAGCCCATATTCCTATTTGATCGTGGTAGCAGCTCTAATGGTCATAGTGCTGCGGTATTTGAAGATGGCGCTTTTCGTTTATTCAATGAAACGTACATTTCAGGAACTGAAATTCAATATACGTCCAATGCAAAATTATCTATTGATGGTGTCACAGGTAGACCATTTGTCTCTACGGATGGCAGTAACGGACCGTCAGATTTGTGGACAACACAATCTATTGGTCCAGAACTAACCGCATTTATTGGTGACAAACAACTTCAGGCCGGAAATTCAATACCTATCCAGATCGGTGTAGGCTTTGATTATGAATTTGATTTGGTGATTAGCAATTCCGGATTGACCAATCTTCAACTTACTGGAGACCCCGTTGTTTCATTTACTGGAGACAATGCTCAAGATCTGAGTTTTGATATCAGCGGTTTACCCACTACGCTACTAGTAGGAGAAGTTATCTCCATACCAATGACTTTTGCACCCAAAACCATCTACACCAATAGTGAGGTAGTTGTTTCTTTACCAAGCAACTTACAAGGAGATGATTTCGAGTTTAAGTTAGTATTAAATGCATTGGATGATACCAATACGGGTGAATGGTCTGTACACACTGATATCGTTGACCCTCCATACACGGATGTAGATATGCGCATCGGGAAAAACAACCAACCGGTTTATACTTACAATACCTACCAGACGATTGTATATCCGTCAGGGCCGAATGCCGAGGTGACCATTCCTTATGCACGTTTGGAAACGTATCAGGAATTCTCAGGGCATGAAACATTTGATCCTGAAACGCTAGAAGAAAACATCAATCTTTCAACAGCCTATCCGCTTACGGACCATTTCCCTCAAATTCAGTCATTGGTCAATCCAAAGAATAACCTGAATCACTTTGCTTATGGTAGTATTCAGTTCAACAGCATTAGGCCAAATCTTTTTGCTTCGCACCCTGTTTCTGGTCTCAGCAGGGTGACCTTTGCTAACAACCGTATCGGTAGGGCAGATTTTGAGTTTGATGAAAACGGAGACCCATGGTTCTTATTGATGGATGATGAAAACGGTTTTTTATTTCTGGCCAACGATGGCGAGGAAAACATCTTCTTTAGTGGTACGAGTAGGAATTCAAAAGACTTGGACCTAGAGATTGGTGATGACTTCATGTATTCTATGACACAGGAGTTTGGTCAATCATTGGGCTACAAGTCACCAATAGGCAGTCGATCAACCAGTCAAGGCGCAGTGACATTTTTGGGTTCAAGTAGTAATCAGCTTCGAAATGGCAATTACTCTGACGAGACCCACAACAAAGACATAGAGCTTTTTGATGGTAAGCAATACACTGTATGGATCAGGTCAGATGGTGGGATTGAATTTTACGAGAATACTACATTTATTTCTAATCCAGGGGTTTCAAATGTCATTGACCTGCAGTTGCAAATCCACCCGGATGGCACACCTTATATTGCCTATATCGAAGATCTGGGAGCTAACCAATTCCCTGTTTCTGTGATCAAGTTGGTAGATGGCGTTTGGGAAACTGTTGGTGAGCCACGCTTTTCGTATGGTGATTATTCAGATCAGTATGCCGGGCTTACAGACGCTCCTACGCGACCAGCATTGAGAGCTGCTTTCCAGATCAATGACCTGGGTCAGCTTTTCGTTTTTTACGGAGATATCTACACAGTAACAGAAGCACCGGAAGCGTTTAATCATCCACCAGCCTTCACTTCTACGCCAGGCACAGAAGTGAACGAAGGAGAAGAATATATCTATGAAATAGCAGCTTCGGATAGTGATTTGGACGCTTTGACGTTTGGCACTACTGATTTACCAGAGTGGTTGACATTTACCGATAATGGAGATGGAACGGCATTGCTTTCCGGTACACCAACAGATGAGGATGCCATTGAGTATTCGTTTTCAGTGACTGTTTCTGACGGAAGTCTGATAACCACACAGGAAATTACCTTGACCGTAAACGACCTAAATACCCAGCCATATTTTGATCAACCTGTGTCTACAATCACAATCGATCAGGATGTGGAACTTCAAACACTTGATTTGACGGGCTTGACTGATGGAGATTTTTACATGGAGCAATCACTTTCGTTTGAGGTGGTAAGCGATAATGAATTTTTATTATCATCCTTATCCGCAATAGCTAATGAAGATGGTACAGGCTCTTTGCTTTATCAACCTGCAAGTGGGGAATCAGGAGTTGCTACTATCACCCTGACTTTGCTGGACGATGGAACTCCTCAGAAGTCAATCACTTACAACATAGAAATTACCGTTAACCCTGTCACTGACACGAACGCAATAGTTGTCACCAATACCAATGACAGTGGTGAAGGCTCATTGAGAGCGGCCATCATAGCTGCCAATGAAAACCCTGATCATAATGTGATCGATCTCCGCTTTATTGAGGGTACTATAGCGTTGACTAGTTCTTTACCGGCATTATCCAGCAATATGGATATCGTAGGAACTGATGCTTCACCAGTTACCGTATCAGGAGAGAATGCTCATCAGGTTTTTTATATGACATCAGGTAAGGTCCTTCTTAAAGGATTTGAAATAGCCAACGGATTGAACAGAGGAGGAGATGGCACTCAAGGTAGTGGAGGCGGAGGTGGAGGAGCCGGTTTTGGTGGGGCTGTTTTCCTTGACAGAGGCAACCTTATTATTGATCGAATGAACTTCTCAGGCAATGTTGCTCTGGGAGGAAATGGAGGAAATGCAGGCGCAGTAAATGGTGGTGACGGTGGTTCTAGTCGCTTTGGAACAGGTGGCGCTGGTGGCGCAGTTGGAAATTTTGACACACATGGAGCAGCTGGAGCGTCAGGGGTATTTTACGGCACTGGAGGTGGCGGAGGAGAGAAAGGCTTCAGTGGGTTCTCAGGAGGCAAAGGCGGAGACGGTAATTTTGGCGGAGGTGCAGGTGGAGGCGCTGGGGTAAGCTCAGGTAGCAGCTATGGAAACCCTGGTAATGCTGGAACCTTTGGTGGTAATGGAGGAAAGGCAAACAATGGAGGCGCTGGAGGTGGAGGTGCTGGTCTTGGAGGTGCCATCTATGCTAAATCAGGTAACTTGATTGTAAACGCGACAACATTTATTTCAAATGCTGCTACAGGTGGATCCAAAGGAACCAATTCAGGAAGTACCTCAGTGATTCAGCCTACGAATGGATCAGGTAAAGGAGGAGCTATTTTTCTTTACCAAGATGTAGCTTATAAGCTTACAGATGTGGTCTACTCTGGTAATAGTGCTACGAGCGATTTGAATACAATAGGAGATGATAACAATATCTACATAGGAACTGACCAGGGAGCTTCTTCGATTTTCTTGAGCAATACATCGATAGATGAGAATCAATCTGGGCCAGTATTGATTGGTAATCTTTCCACATTCACAGGTAATCCGTCTGATGTATTTTACTATACTATCATTTCATCCTCCCTGGACGAGAATGATTTGGACATAGACGGAGAGCAACTCAACTATATGGGTTCCGGTTTGGATTTTGAAACGGAATCATCATTTAGTATTCAGATTGAATCAACGACAGGAAGTGCCACTAACCTGATCAATTTTACGATTGCGATCAATGACCTGGACGAACCGGCAACCGACTTTGATCTAAGTGGAAACAGTTTGGACGAAGGTCAGGATGCGGGAACTGTGGTTGGTTCATTTATTGTAACAGATGTAGATGGCGGTGAGAATACTTTTATACTTTCTTCTGGTTTTGGTGACAATGCCCTGTTTCAAATCGAAGAGGATGAGCTACAAACAGCCGCTGTGCTGGACTTTGACGAGCAGACATCATATTCCATTCAGGTAGAACTTTATGAGCTGGTTAAGCAATTCACGATTACACTGAATAACATCAATGTAGCTCCAACTAATATTGTGCTTTCAGGATCGACTACTCCAGAGAATGGCTTTGCAGATGTGCTCATTGGTACTTTAAGCACTGAAGATACAGATGATGAAGACACACATACCTATACGATTGTAGGGGGAACAACGTCTTTCGAAAACGATGATGTGAAATTGATCGGTAATGAACTCTACACGAATCGAAGCTTTGACTTTGAAACCGAACCAGAGGTTACTGTGGAAATTCGATCTACAGACAATGGTCAGGAGTCAGTATCACAAACGCTAACCATCACGATAGAGGACACCAATGACGTACCCACAGGAATTGAGTTGTCTGCAAATACGGTCGAAGAAAATGTAGCGGTAGGAACTGTTATTGCGACAGTCACGGTTAGTGATCCTGATGCCAACGATCAGCATACCCTCTCTCTGACTCAGGGCTATGAACAGAATTATGCAGTATCTATTGATGGGCTAAACATTGTTTCAGCCATTCCTATGGATTACGAGACCTTATCTTCGTTGGCATTACAGCTGCTAGTGGAGGACGTTGCAGGCGGTCTTAATCAATTTGAAGTTGTGGTCGAAGTTCTGGATCTCAATGAAGCACCTACTGCTATCACGCTTGACAATGCTTCTATCAATGAAAATACTGCGGCCGGATCAGCAGTAGGCCAGCTATCTGCCGAAGGTCCAGAAGAATCGGACAGCTATACTTTTAGCCTGGTGGATGGTTTTGGAGACAACACCTCCTTTACTATCACCGATACCGGGTTGCAAAATGCAGCAGTATTTAACTATGAAAATAAATCCAGTTACAGCATTAAAATAGCCGTGACTGATGGTAATGGCGGGAGTTTAGAGCAAGAATTCACAATTTCAGTGAATGACATCAATGAAGCACCTACTGCAATGACACTTTCGAGTAACTCAATTGATGAAAACACCGCTGCAGAAACAATAATAGCTACCCTGTCAACTTCGGATGAAGATACCGATGATGTACATACGTATTCGTTAACCAATGAGTTTGGTGATAACGCCGGCTTCCAGATATCCGAGGATGAATTAATTACAGTGGCGGTACCTGATTTTGAGACTAAGGAAAGCTATAGTATTCAAGTGGAAGTAAATGATGGAAACGGAGGTAGTCATACTCAGCAGTTCACTATTTCCATCAATGATGTGAATGAAGCCCCTACTGACATTGCATTGAGTAACGATGGTATTGATGAAGATGCAGAAGTTGGAGCGGTGATAGGGACTCTGTCTACTACAGACCAAGATACAGACGACACGCACATTTATGAGGTCCTCACTACCATAGAGGTCGGTGGGACTGATATCTATCCTATTGTAGCTGATGGCGATGACCTGGTTACAGCAGTTGGGTTGGACTATGAAGTACTTCCAAACTTTGAGATAGAAGTGCAAACCACAGACTCAGATGGCTTGACTTTTACTAAGACTTTCGTGCTCTATGCGAATGACATCAATGAAGCGCCTACTGCCATAACTATTTCAGCTTCTTCAGTGGATGAAAATGAAACAGCGGGAACAGAAGTTGGGGAGTTTACAGTCACGGACCAGGATTCAGAAAGTAGCCATGCTATTACTCTGACAGAAGGATATGAAGACAATGGTAGTTTTGAAATCGATGGTAATAAGTTGAAAATCGCTGAAATCTTCGATTTCGAGATCAAATCATCTTATACTATTCAAGTTCTGGCTGATGATGGTAGCGGAGGTTCTCTTGAGCAGACATTTATCATCGCCGTGAATGATACCAATGATGCACCAACTAATTTGAGTCTTTCGGCCAATACCATTGAAGAAAACGCGGCTGTGGCCACAGGTATTGGTGTGCTTAGTGCCACTGATGAAGACACTGACGATCAGTTGACTTTCAACCTTATTGCAGGATTTGGAGATAACTCCAGCTTCACTATTGCTGATGATCACCTTGAAAGTGCTACTTCTTTTGATTTTGAGGAAAAACCCACTTATGTCATCAAGGTACAGGTATCTGATGGGAATGGGGGTTCTGTAAGTCAAGAGTTTGAAATAACCGTGACCGATGCAAATGAAGCTCCTTCAGGCATTGCTCTGAGCAATGATGACATCAATGAAGATGCTCCGGTTGGTTCGGTAATTGGCACATTATCGACTACTGACGAGGATACTGATGATACACATAGTTATGAGGTCCTTACTACCATTGAAATCGATGGGACTCATATTTATCCTATTGTAGCTGATGGCGATGACCTGGTCACAGCCTTTGAGTTGGACTATGAAGTGTTTCCAAATTTTGAGATAGAAGTGCGAACTACAGACTCAGGTGGCTTGACTTTCACTAGAAGTTTCGTGCTCTATGCGAATGACGTCAACGAAGCTCCATCAGCTATTGCTCTTTCAGCTTTGTCTGTGAATGAAAACTTAGAAGTGGGCACCGAAGTGGGTGAGTTTACCGTCATTGACCAGGATGCAGGAAGCAGCCACACCCTGACTTTAGTCGCTGACTATGAAGACAATGGCAGCTTTGAAATCGATGGGAATAAGTTGAAAACCGCTGAAATCTTCGATTTTGAAACCAACTCTTCTTACAACATTCAGGTACTCGCTGATGATGGTAATGGAGGGACTTTACAACAGACATTTACCATCGCCGTGAATGATACCAATGATGCGCCAACGAGTATTAGCCTCTCAGCTAACACCATTGATGAGAATGCAGAAGTTGGAACTGTCATTGGCACACTATCAGCAACAGATGAAGATGCAGCCGATGAGTTGACATTCAGTTTGGGGTCGAATTTTGGGGATAACTCCAGTTTCTCTATCTCCGAAGGGCAGTTACAAAGTGCTGAATCTTTCAATTATGAGGCAAAATCATCTTACATGATTAAAGTGCGGGTGTCTGATGGAAATGAAGGGACGTTTGAACAAGAATTTGATATAACAGTGAATAACATTGATGAGGGGGAATCACAAACCATCACATTTGAGTCGCTTGCTGATCGCACTTTTGGTGACGCTTCATTTGAATTGACGGCTACTGCAAGCAGTGGCTTGTCGGTGAACTTTACTTCCTCGGATGAATCCATTCTAACGATAAGTGGAACTACTGCGACCATTATTTCCGCAGGTGAAGTAACCATTGCTGCCAATCAAGAAGGGGATGAAACATATGAACAGGCACTGGAAGTCACCCAAACGCTTACGATCAATAAAGCCGAGCAGGTCATTACGTTTGACCCGCTACCAGATGTAGTGTTAGGTTCTGGTGATTTAGAGTTAATTGCATTAGCCAGTTCTGGTCTGGAGGTAAGTTATTCAGTGTCCGGCCCGGCAGAAGTTGATGGTAATGTAATGTCGATATCCGGTCTCGGAGAAGTGATAGTTACCGCGTCACAGTCAGGAGATATCAATTATTTGCCAGCAAACGATTTGACACAGAAGTTTAATGTCACTGACCCGAACAAAGAAGATCAGACAATTTCATTTGATCCGCCAGCGGTTGTTTATGTCAATGAAACACCGATTATTCTAGAGGCCGTAAGTGATGTGGGACTGGAAGTATTTTATGAGGTAGTGAGTGGTAGCAATCTGGCCAACCTTTCTGGAAACAACTTACATCTAGAGGCAACTGGAACAATTGTGGTTCGTGCCTTTAATGCTGGAGATGAAACCTTTGAGGCAGCGAGCATCGCCCACTCAATCGAAATAAGACCGATGTTGAGTTTATCTGGGACTGTGACTGATGAGAACGACGATCCTTTTGGTGATGGCACGGTGTTAATAGTCAATGCCAATACTGGCGAAGAGGCAGCTTTAGCGCTTAGTGCGGACGGAACCTATCATTTTTCGGAATTGAAAGGAGGCGAATACTATCTTGGCGTGATTCCTGATGATCAGACGACATATTTCACTACCGCATATGGAGATGTAGTAGATCTGCGTGAGGCGTCTGTCATTAGTCTGGATCAAGACATAAGCGGTATTGACATCCAACTAGTAGCTAAACCTTCCGGTGATTTGTTAACCGGCAATGGAGTCTTAGCAGGTAGAGTGATCGAGGATGATGGTAGTGGAAGCAGAATTACAATGGGTCGAATCCTGGAAGGAGTACCAGTAGAAGGCGCCTCTATCTTGCTAGTGAGAAAGTCTGATGGACTCATTATGACCGAAGTGTTCACGAACACAGATGGTGATTTTAAAATTAATGGAGTACCTGAAGGCACATTTTCCATCGTCATCAACATCCCGGGAGTAAAGGGTTCAGTGTCCACAGACGTTACTATTGACGATCAAACGGAAGTTACCATGACAGCTATGGTCGGGGAAGACGGAATTGTATTCGATACTGAAGTGGTGGAGGTTGAAGTGTTGGGACTTGATATGATCTCTCTCGAAGTTTACCCTAATCCAATACTTGAGACGCTCAATGTAAGGTTCGAATCCAAGATGCAGCGGGTTGACTGGCGTGTGATCAATATGTTTGGACAAGAGGTGTTCAGTGGATATTGGCTAGAAACAACCGAGTCCAGTATCAGCTTTGAAGCGATGAGCCATGGAGTATACTTCTTGCATCTGACAGGATCTGATGGTTCCAATAGACAATTAAAAGTAGTTAAATAGGAGAGATGGAGGTGAGTAATCCGTTTATTGAGGAGTTCACTTTTAATAAAATTTTTCACCGCCGTTCAGAAAGCCTGTCACTTATTGTGACAGGTTTTTCTAGTTTACAATCAATTTCCTTTTCTCTAATCCTAAATCTGTATAGACTTCTAGTAAGTACAGTCCTTGCCGTAATGCGGGAATTTGAAATTCATGATTAGAGGAGGAACTAATGTAATAGTTTTTACCATCCAAGCCAGTGATTAGAACTTTGGAGATCGTTCCACCTGTAGCCACGGTTAAGTCTGATAATGGTTTTGCTGGATTGGGAAATATGGATAATTCGCCAGCTACTTCTACACTTGATGAAAGTAGAAGTGTATCTTTTGTATTTTGATAAGTTCCAATCAGCCGGACATCAAAAAGCCCCGGATAGTTGTAAGTCACTATGCCGCCATCAGGCCAGTTGGTGCCAACCGGATTTCCTCCTTCAAAGTACCACGTATAGCTATCATACCCGACGCTTTTATTATCAAAAGTGACTTGTTGACCTTCTAATAACTTCGAGCGATTTACCGTAAAATCTAGTAGGAGAGTTTGCTCTACTTTTATGAGTTCTGTTCGAACAAGCGTGTCCGAAATGTCATCCAGTTTTCCAATAAGCGTAATGTCATAAGACCCTGTATTGTTGAAAATAGCCGATCCTTTCAGTGGCCAGTTTGTTTCTGCAGGATCACCACCCTCAATAACCCAGGTGTAAGAACCATATCCAGAACTGTTATTCGTGAAAACAACAGACTCACCAGTAGTTATTGCTTGTCTATCCACGCTAAAGTCAAGCACAAAGTCTAACGATCCGCATGACACAAGTGTTTTTGATGTGCTATCTCGAAGCGCTTCAAGTCGTTTGTAGACGTTTTCCCCTGGACATAACGTACTGCATCCGTCTCGGTGCCCTGCAATCGCTCCAACTATCCCTAGCGAATGAGCGGCGTAGCTCTGAGGGTCCAAACTTTCCTTATTCAATTTGAAAGCTGCTACGCGTTCTAAGGTACTCCAGGTAGCATCAGTTGCTTCTGCTTCTTGATAATTACCCAGCAGGCACACACCCATCGTCGTACTATTAGCCCCGCAAAAATGTGCTCCAATCACATTGTCCTGCGCTCCAGCTGCCGGATCTCTTCCGGCATACAAGTCACCATTCTGCGCAATGAGGTAGTTATATCCAATATCGGACCAGTCGTTAGACTGTGTATGATAGATGTAGATATCTCTGACGACTTGAGTGTAATCCGTAACAGTATTGGAGCCGGCAGAATGATGTATAATCATGTGTTTTACGTCAGAGAATGATCTGCTATACGAAGGATCAGGTAGACCTGCTCTCCAATCGCTCTGCAATATTGGATTCAATTCAAACGCACATGCTTGTTGGTTTTCCTTGTAATAAGACCGAACCTTTGGAGCATTACCGGTATTGATCAGATGGAGCGCTCCTTTGTATGAGGCTTGAAGCGATCGAATTTCCAATGGACCGTCCAGCGATTTGAAATAGGTGAAATCTGGTGCATCCGGATCCCGAGGAATTCGAATGGGTTTGCCATTGATTATTAGTACAATATATTCTCCAAGGTCGTTGGTTGATCTGAAAACGATGGCTGTAGCCGAGCCGCTTATTTCCAGCCGGCTCGTGGATTCTATCTCAAATTTTCGAATAAATTTGTTTTGAGCAAATGCAGAGGTCAGAATATTTATAAGAAAAAGAAGTAAAGCTGCTTTTCTATACACGTATAGTTAGTATTTCATTCAGTTTACCTATAACGTAATCCACCTGTTTTTTGGTATTAAATCTACTGAATGAAAAACGAATAGCACCTCGCATTGGGTCAGAACCTACGGCTGTTAAAACATGTGAGCCTACATTGGAACCACTGCTACAGGCGCTACCGCCAGAAGCTGAGATTCCGTTGATATCTAGATTAAAAAGGAGCATGTCATTATCATCACTCGGAGGCAAACTGGCATTGAGTACAGTATAAAGACTGTTGTCCAGATCTTCAGAAGTTCCATTGAATTCTACTCCGTCAATATGAGCTTTCAGTTGATCGATCATGTACTGTTTTACTGACTCGATGTTCTGGCGGTGATTGTCCATATTGGAATAGGCGAGTTCCAGTGCTTTGGCCAGCCCGATGATGCCGTAGACATTTTCTGTGCCACCACGCATATTCCGCTCTTGAGCCCCACCATGGATAAATGGATGAATCTTTTTTTCATGATTCACATACAGAAACCCTACACCTTTAGGTCCGTGAAATTTATGTGCCGAGCCAACGATGAAGTTGGCTTTTAACTCCTGTAAATCATGTTTGAAATGACCCATAGTCTGGACCGTGTCGGAGTGAAAAAATGCACCATGTTCATGCACTAAATTGGCAATGTCATCTATGTGATTGATTGTCCCAATCTCATTGTTTGCATGCATCAATGAAACCAGAGTATTGCTATCTTTTTTTAGCAGTTCATCTATCTGATTGCTGTCGATTACACCTTTGGAATCCACATCCAGTAAGTGCAGGTTTACGTCTCCGCGTTTGGCAAGCATTTCGACCGTATGAAGGACGGCATGATGCTCCAGACCAGTGGTAATAATGTTTTTCACCCCATATTCTTCAACGGTACATCGGATAGCTGTATTATCAGCCTCAGTACCTCCTGAGGTAAAGAAAATTTCTGATGGAGACGTGTTTAATAGATCAGCCACTTTTTTACGTGCTTTTTCGATTGCTGCACGCACCTGTCTTCCATGAGAATGTATGGACGAAGGATTGCCATAGTACTCGAGCATGTAAGGCTTCATTTCCTCAAATACTGCTTCGTCGATTGGAGTAGTGGCGGCATTATCTAAATAAACTTTCTCCATTGGTTTGGGGTATGATTATGTAACGTTGCAAAATTAATGATTAAATCTACGGAAGACCACAGATCATGTCAGATATGGAAATGAACAGGAAAATTTTGGCCTATTTGAAACGCATTCAAGCCATGGCTAAGACAGGGCTTACCTATACGGAAAACCCATATGATATTGAGCGATATGAAGAAATGCGGGATTCGACCAATGAATTGTTAGCGGAGTTATCCAATGCCAGTCCAGAGCAAATAGCGTTTCATTTTGATCACCTGGACAATGACTATCCAACCCCAAAAGTGGATGTGCGTGGAGTGGTTATCAAAGACGGAAAGATTCTGATGATTCAGGAAAAAACAGATCAAAAGTGGGCCATGCCAGGTGGCTGGTGTGATATTGGCTTTTCTGCGTCTGAGAACATTGTGAAAGAAGTCTTTGAAGAAGCAGGTCTGAGGGTCAAGCCAGTACGTGTTTTAGCTGTTTGGGACAAAGCAAAGCACGATCATCCAGAGGAGCTTCGATATGTCTATAAAATGAATTTTCTAAGTGAAATCATAGGTGGTGAGTTGAAAGTTGGTCATGAGGCGCTTGATGGAGGGTTTTTTAGCCTGGATGATTTGCCTCCATTGTCACTGGATAGAAATACAGAAGCCCAAATCAAAAGACTTTATGAATTGGCAATGACCGACGGGTTTGACTGGGATTAAACAATGAACGAATTTTCTGTTTATTCATCAATAAGGGCATTGCCTTCGACGAATATGATCCGGGTTAGTTATTTTAAGGATCATGGTCCGTCTGAAGACTTGGATGAATGTTTTATTGAGTACAAGGGTTTTCGATGGAAATTTAAGAGTGCTAAGAACCTTCACTTCTTTCAGCAGGAACCAACGAAATATGTATCACAATATGGAGGTTATTGGGCTTTTGGTTTGAGTAATGGTTACGAGGTTAAGCCCAAAATGGATGCCTATCTCAACTTCCAAAAATTATGTGCAAGATCGGTGGATGGAAGACGTAGCGGAGAAAATAAAAATGGCCGACCAAAAATGGCCAGCCGTTAAATCTTCAACTCCTAATTCTACAAACCGACACTGGATTTTTCTGAAGTATCGTATCCTGAAAATAATCGGTTACGACAGTTTGAAATAGCTTATTCAGTTCTATTTGCGATTAGCTCCTTAATATCCATCATAAGCTTCTGGGCCAGGTGGTCCGCTGTGGATTGACTTTCTGACTCAGCGTAGATTCGAATGATTGGTTCGGTATTGGACTTTCTCAAGTGTACCCACTCTTTATCAAACTCAATTTTCAATCCGTCAATTGTCGTGAATTTGTTTTTGGAATATTGTGCTTTCAGTCCTTCCAACACTTCATCCAGATTCAAAGTTGGATCCAACTCAATTTTGTTTTTTGAGATATGGTAGCTTGGATAAGTGGACCTGAGCATGGATACGCTTTTGCCAAACTCGGCCAGATGCGATAAGAAAAGTGCGATACCCACCAGGGCATCTCGGCCATAATGAAGCTCTGGCAGGATAACCCCACCATTTCCTTCACCGCCGATAATTGCGTTCTGCGCTTTCATCTCCGTTACCACATTCACCTCCCCAACAGCGGAGGCGGTGTATTGACCACCATGTTTTTCCGTTACGTCGCGTAGTGCTCTCGTAGAAGATAAGTTGGATACCGTATTTCCCGGTTTCTTTTTCAACACGTAATCTGCAATAGCCACCAGTGTGTACTCTTCACCGAATGAAACGCCATCCTCACAGACCATCACCAATCGATCCACATCCGGATCCACTACAAAGCCAAGGTCATATTGGCCACCGGCTATTTCATTGCAGATATGCGTTATGTTTTCTGGCAGAGGCTCGGGATTGTGTGGAAACACACCATTAGGCTCACAATAGAGCTCTGTAACCTCTACGCCAAGTTTCTTGAGCAATCGTGGTACAGCAATACCTCCTGTGCTATTCACAGCATCTACAGCCACTTTGAAATTGGCCGATTTGATGCCTTCTACGTCTACAAGATCCAATGCTAGAATTTGCTCAATGTGCCAGTCGATGTATGATTCGTCTTCTTTATAAGATCCGAATTTTTTAGGGTCCATGAATTCCAGATCGGAAGACTCGGCCCATTCCAATACTTTCTTTCCATCTTCTGCTGAGATGAACTCTCCATTCTCATTGAGAAGCTTGAGCGCATTCCAACCCGATGGGTTGTGGCTAGCCGTAAGGATAATTCCTCCTTGTGCCTTTTCATTTACTACCGCCATCTCCACGGTAGGTGTGGTAGACAGACCCAGATCCACTACATCGATGCCCTGGGCGCGGAGCGTGCTTTCTACAATAGATCGAAATACCTGCCCAGAGGGCCGAGCATCGCGTCCAATGACAACTTTTGGCGTATCATGACGCTCTTTGATCCACATGCCATATCCGGCAGAGAATTTAGCGACATCAATTGGCGTGAGGGTCTCTCCCACTTTGCCTCCTACAGTTCCTCGAAGGCCTGAGATAGATTTTATTAGTGACAATCTGGTATAATTTTAGACAAGGCGGTTACGATTGCCTGTCGGTGTTGACGATAACTTTCTGTTTTCTATGTGCGGGTTGCGGGATTAATCAGCTGAATTTAGCCATTACTTTATTTACTTCAGAGTCAGAATTTCCACAGCTTTCATCTCCAGACATGGTTTTGCCGCAATAGCCACAAGTAGCACCTTCTTTGTTTAAAAAAGGGCTCTGGGAAGCACAAGTGCCTTTAAATTCTCCATTCTTTTTGAAGAGAAGTCGTACTGACATCAGCACAAAAAACAATGCAATAAATCCGATTCCTAGTAATAC
>JAMWZA010000043.1 GCA_024305105.1 Marinoscillum sp. | reverse complement strand
GAATTAGGTTAAGTACCGAAAATAGGGTAATCAATTGATTAACAAAAACTTAAAGAGTTAATAATTCTCACTTCAATTGGTAACAGAAATAAATTCAATTTTTAGGAAATAAAATTTTGATAAATCCGTTTATGCAGAATTTTATTAACGACTGTTTTGCCGATCATCACACAGTATTGCCATTGAGCTCTTGATCGGATTTATTTATAACTTGGAGTAAAACTGAATGGGATGACGATTGCGAAAATCTTAGTAGGAGTAATGATAGTTGGTCTCTGTACGGGGCTGTCGTTTATCAATTCAGGAACGTTAATTGGTGAAGTGGGCGTTTACGAAGGAAACTGTATGCCAAGTCCGGGTGTACCTCCTTGCGAACCTCAACCATTGTCCGCGTTGCTTTACATTACTCAGCCTTGCGAAAAATTTAATCCTGAGTTGGTGGTAGATAGTGTGCGATCTGATAGGAAAGGACAGTTTAGTCTTGATCTGGCAGCAGGAGATTACAGTATTTTCGTAAAAGATGGCAGCCAGATAACCTGTACAGTTACCAGCTGCCCTGCACGGTGCTACTGTTTACCGATCAAAGTACGTTCGGATTCTATAACCCGGATAGAAGTGACACTGGATCATGCGACATGGTAGTACACTGATCCAGTATCTTTTTTTAGATGGTGCCCTTAACGGCCAGGTCATTGGCTCTACTGAGAAGCAGAATTTCTAAAACAATGGCCGGAGTAAATAAGGCTATACCAAGCGGTGCGAAAAAAACCATCGCAAAGCAAATACCCATAATGATTTCAAATATTCCTGCGATTTTAGCTAACTGCCCCATACCGTCTTGCAATCGCATAAGCGCTACACCAAAGACAATGCCGATGCATCCGGTGACGATGCAAAAGCCTGCTTCATAGCTGACCCAGATCCAATCATCGTAGGGAAATGCAAGTGTGAGTGCGGCCTCACCGAGGTACAAGAGGCTTACAGAAAACATGTAGGCATACGCTGCACCTTTTAGCAGTCCGTTTTCAAATAGTAAGCTTAGCGAAATGAATCCTCGCATGAAAGTAAAAAATGCTATCGCAATAAGGACTTTCACGGTAACATACCCGACCTGTTCATTGAAGGTAATGGAGTCCAGAACGGACAGCTCCACGATGAAGTCAAGAATAGTCAAAATGAGATAGACAATACCTGCAATCCAGGCTGCGCCAAGTGGTTTTTTGATTTCGTCCTGAGTAAGATTTAATACGAGCATTTGATTGAAGAGTTTAGATGAATGTTTTTTATCACCCTTTTCTACAAATTCTTTCCACTCCACAGGGTCGTAACCCAATGCTTCCAATAGTAAATTGATCGTGGAGGTTCTGGGGGTTACTTCACCCGATTCAATTCGCTGAATGGTGCGGACACTGACGTTACAAGCTTCAACTAGTTCTTCCTGTGTCCACCCTTTTTTCTTGCGAAGTTCTACCAGTAGTTCTCCAAGTGTTGGTTGTTGGATCATGCGATTAAAGTAGTAAGATTTTTGTCAAAAAGGACATGGCAAGGTTAACGGGAGGCGAAATAAGTTGTGCTAAAAATGGCACGCCACTTACCCGTCACTTGCCCGCATCCTTTTATTGCAGCAATTAGGAGTGGTTTTGGCTAATAGATGTCAGGGTTTCTGAAGGGCACTAAAGCCAGCATAACTGCTTGAACGTAGTAGGCTGTTCGTCCTAAAACGCCACCAGTAAGTGAGCCAACAGCTCCACCTTTGTGTTTGGAGTTCTTCTCACCAAATACCTGATCATTGGCATGGCCCAGTTCGATTCCTTGATTTATCAGCTCTACCACTTTAGGTGGGAGATAAAATGTGCTTGTACGTGATTTGCCCGATTGATCTTTGGACAAAACAACCACCCAGGCGAAAGCAAGCATACCTTCTAGCGTTTCATGGATACCACCTTCAATTCCCACCCAATAATTAGCATCAGGAACCTTTTTTCTGGCGTTCTCTGCTCTGTTGATAGCACCTTGCAATGTTTCCTCATCTGTCATGGGCTGGTCGGAGACATCAGAGGGTACGGATACGCCTTCAAAGTCAAAAGACTGATCCGGGAAGATCTTTTCGAAACCTTCTTTAGTACAGTTGATCTTGACTGGATTTTTGGAGGCGATGATAACTTTTTGCATCCTCAAATTAAGTCAGCTTCCAGATAAGTATCAACTCCTTTCTGAATCATCTGCTTGATTTCTTCCATCAATTCAGGTGTTAGCTTTTTGATGTGAAGACAGCTTTTGCCTTTGAGACATTTTTGAAGTTCTGGCGAAAGTGAAAATTGATCTACATGGGTATAAATAGGAAAGTAATAAAGTCTGATGTCTTTTGGTTTGGGCACCACGCTGGCAAAATAGAAACCGTCAACTTTTTGTTTCCCTTGCATGGCTTCTTTGGTACCAGCCACTTCAAAGACGTTTTCATTTTCTTTCCGTACCTGTAGAGGAGGTACTTGCGTTTTTAAAAGTTCGTGGAGTGTCGCCTGGAGTTCATTGAGGTCTGTGATCATGGATTAAAGATAGTATTTTACATCAGAGGACTTAGAGAATAAATGTGTAGAACGGACACTTGAATTAACAGGTCTTTTAACAGCATGATCATTCACACAAGGCTCAACCAAATCGTCTTAGCCGAAAGAATAATATCTCCGTATTCTCTGCTTCCTCTGTGGTCCCACTAAAAATAGTCGAATTGACTAGATTATCCGTAGAATGATACAGACCTTTGCCACTCTGCGAAATTGACAGAATATGTGGCTACTCCTTGCAATTGCTTCAGCTTTTTTTCTAGGATTTTATGATATCTTCAAAAAAATAGCACTAGATAAGAATGCGGTCTTACCGATACTTTTCTTATCGACGGTGGCTGGTTCCATCATTATGGTGGGGTTTGTGATTGCCTCTGAGTCAGAATTCATTCCAACGAACCACCTGTTCTACGTTCCACACATGACTACTCGGGAGCATTGGTTGATTGTGTTGAAAACGGTGATTGTCTTAAGCAGCTGGATATGTACCTATTTTGCATTAAAGCACTTGCCACTAACCATTTTCGCGCCTATTCGCTCTACCGGTCCACTTTGGACGACCTTTGGTGCGTTTGTCATTTTTTCAGAGCGACTCACTCTATTACAGTTCGTTGGTGGTGGCTTAATTTTTATTTTCTTTTACTTGTTTTCTACTGCGGGTAAGCTGGAGGGCTTTTCTTTTCGGTCCAATAAGTACGTTTGGTTAATGATCCTGGGGACACTCTTGGGCTCCATCAGTGCGCTTTATGATCGGTATTTGCTCCGGGAAATGAACGTGATGGCGGTAGAAGCCTATTTCACATTCTATCAGACGTTGTTACTCATCCCCATTCTGGCCATTTTTTGGTATCCTCAGCGCGCAAGAAGCACACGATTTCACTGGAAGTGGGCTATTCCGTTTATTGGCTTGTTCCTGCTGATCGGAGATTTCCTTTATTTCTACAGCATCTCTTTGCCGGACTCGTTGATATCGATCATCGCGCTTGTCCGTCGATCCAATGTGCTTATTGTCTTCATTTTTGGAGCACTCTTCTTTAAGGAGCATAACATTAAGAAGAAAGGAATCTATCTGATTGGAATCCTGGCTGGATTGGCATTGTTGGTTCTAGGGAGGTAGTGATCTGGTAACGGTGACAAGATTCCCCGGTATTTATCTCCCAAAGTGTTGGGATAAAATTCGTTTATTCATTCGTCATTATTACTTAACGTGACTCACAATTACGCCAGAATTATGGGACAATAAAATCATGTCACAAACTCAATATTTTCTTCCTTCGCCTTCTCACGGAGGTCTTGAATGGCAGCACTGCTAAAGACACCACTGGTTTTGTAGGTGATTAGTTTGTCGTGGTTGGCAAGTTGAAGCTGAAGTTTGTCATGGTTTACCTTTAAATAGCGAATATCTTTCCATTTGATTTTTATTAACTTGGAGTTCATCATCGGCTTAAACCAAAAGTCCTCTTCGTTGATCAGCAATTTAGTAGCATATCTATTTGGCGTGTACCCCAAAATGGTTAGTCCAAAGAATACTACCGCTAATGAAATCATTACTATTGCGATATAGAACCTCATGGAGTTGTCAGTCGGACTGGACCAGGTTTCTACTAACCACATTATCCCAACGATTAATTGAATAGCCCAGACTAATAACCCTGGTAAAAGTTTCATTTTGGTTAGGCCCAGGTAATGTTTTTTCTGCATAAAGATGATTTTTAAGCAAAGTAACTCTTAAGACAGAAAGTTTCAATTATGTATCACAATTGAGGGATTCTTGGAATTACTCAATTCCTGGCCTGATCCACAAGTGACTGTACCAATACCATCGTCCATTTTTTTGTGCGGTAAGTGTGTAGAGAAAGCGCCTTCTTCCCGTGATGGGCCCTTCTGGTGAGATGCTCAAAATCACTTTTCCATTCACTTGGTTTTTGCTGACAGCACAATCACCACCCTGAATGAAGCAGTTTACAGATCCATTTAGCGGACTTTCTGGTTCCAAAGTGAGGCTTAGTTTTGGTTGGTCGTCAGTAGCAAGAAAAGTGGAAGGTTCTTCCTTGATCAGTTTCACATGATGCATTGCCGCCTTTGATTTGAATTTATCAATGCTGGAATATGATTGGGACATGGGAAAACGTGGACACATATGTAAATCCGTACTTGCTCCGATGACTCCTGAATTCTGCGCAACGGCTCCTTTGAATCCTATTTCTTTTACAATTTTCAACATCCGCTGATCCAATTCCCCAAATGGGTAGGCAAAAGTTTCTGGTTTTTCTTCCAGATTTTTTTCAATCAGTTTTTGCGTTCGCTTCAGTTCCTTTTCAAAATTATCGTATCGTTCGGCAGCTGGTTGATTCAGAAAATAGGCATGTGAGTGGGTGTGATTACCGACCTCAATGCCAGCGTCTGTAGCTTCTTGCAATTGTTCCCAGTTCATGTAACTAGTGCCGCCGACTGTTTCCGTATTGATATACAAAGTGGCTGGGAACTGGTACTTCTTTAATAGCGGCAAGCCGTTTTTGTAAAAACTTTCATAGCCGTCATCGATGGTCAGTACAGCCGTTTTCTGAGCAGGTTCATCAGAGTGCAGGTAATCAATCGCATCTGCAAACGTCAATACCTGAAACCCTTCGGTCTGGAGGTGCTTTAGGTGTACTTCAAAATCCTCCAATGAGACATTCGTAGATGGATATCGATTATCGCCAAACCGATGGTAAACAAAGCAAACGACCTCTTTTTCAGGGTCTATTTCTTTGCATTCGGATCGGTTACAACCAAATGAAGCTAAAAGGATGAACAGAATTGAAATGGAATGGAAATTCATAACTGGTTTTTAGTCTTCTATAAAAAATGCTGGATCTATCTGAAAGTCATCGTATTGGGTGAGGTTGTTTTGGCGGATGATGGTTCGCAATTGGTCCACATAATCCTCGCGTCGTTCTGAGTAGTATTTCAGATGCGGAAGAAGCACGTCTACATCGTTGGATTTTACCCGGGCTTCTCTAAACCGCCGATACGCACGAGACCTTCCTACCGTCTCAAAATAGTCTGTTATTGACTCTGAGATGTCAGCATACTTTCGCAAATAGACCTGTTGGTTTTCTCTGGAATAATTGGCAGCTATCCGAGGTTCATTGGGATCATAGGACCAGATCCCAAACAGATTATTTGCTTCCTGAAAAAATCTGGAAGATCCCCATCCGCTTTCTACAGCCGCTTGTACAAGCACGATACTGTTGGGGTGTGTACGCATTCTTGAGAGCAATTTGGTAGAATCTTCGGTATTGAATCTGGCAATCTGAATTTTGTAAAATGACGAGTCTGACATAGTCCAGTCTTCTTTTTGAAAGAGACTGATCAGTTCACTACGGTCTTGATCCAGTCGGTATTTGGCGATAAGAATAGCAGGAAGCACCGCAGCAATAAACTTCTCTTTGGCCTGGTCTACCGTCAGTGACTCGAAACTCGGAATGTTTTGATAAAGAATAGGACGAGCAGTAGAATCTCCAAGAGGGAGTATTTGGTCAGGGTTGGTGACCACTATCTCCTTCGTTTTTAAGACAATCGGATCATCTGAACAGCCCAGGATCAGTAAAATTACCAAAAGGGAATAGCAGGCCTTTTTCATGTTCTAATCAACGAGTACAGTTTGGATTAGTTTTGAGTTAACATTTGTTCGCACTCATCCAATCTTCCTGTGACGTGCGAATATCCTGATGATTACTGCCAAGTTTGGCTTCTTGTTTAGCAAGGCCTTTTTCGATGCTCCTGGCCACCATCGAGTGTTCTATGGGCTCGTTTTCTTGCATCCCCATTTGCTTCATGATGTTGGTAATGCGGTCCATTCCGAAAGGGGCCAAAGCGGCTTCATCCATCCCTAGATGAAACTCGATTTCCATGTCCGTCTCACCCTCAAATCGTTTAACGATTAGTTCATTGGTCGATCCGATCGGATGAACTTCCATTGCCACCACTTTATTGATTGATCCAAACTGATTGGTTCCCAGCTCATATGCGGAGCAGAGAATGAGATCATTTTCATTAGCCAATTCATTGGGAGATTTTAATGTGATACCAATTGCCTGAGACATTTGCTCTATTTCAGATCGAGTTTGATCAAAGAAGTAAACAATGAGTTGCTGTCCTGGGGCCTCAGAAAACTTTGTCATCACCACTAGGTACTTGGCCATTTTGCTCATATAAGCAATGTATTTCTTTGTTGGCCCTTTGGGTTTCTTTTTAAAAAACATGGTAGAAGTTAAGTAATAATGCAATAAAAAACCTCTCGGAAGTACTGATCCGAGAGGTTAAGGTCATTTATGGAAATCAGTGTCGTGAAGCGATTAGAATTTCACCTTTTCCCCAGCAAGTCCAAGTTGGAGTAGCTCGAACGACATGTCGATAAATCCTTTGATTGGTTTTTTAACCTCAGATTGATAGACCTCTGGATCGCATTCTATGGTATTGGTCACTTCCATGCTTCGGTCATTTACGCTAAAATAGGAAGCATAAGAAGGGACATAGGTGTGGGACCTGTTTACCACAGATTTAAATTTTTCATCTTTGAATACACCACTCACGGGTATGGCTTCCTTAAGAAAGGTTTCTACACTCGTTTCAGGATAGGCTACTCCTGGCTTGTTTCCTTTGCCACTGATATAGGAAATTTTGGCTTGGCTTAGTTTCAGGTCCGGTCCACCTTTGATCTTGGCTGATCCAAGTTTGTTGTTGCTAGAAAGCCAGATGCTAGGCACATTGAAAGAAACTTCCACCACAAACATATCGTCAAGATCCTTAGAAAGTTTTGGATTTGGTCCATATGCAGACGATGTGAAGCTACCATCGTCGCCTGTTACTCCACTCATGAATGCTCCGGTTTTTTCCTTGCCTTTTTTGGTTACTTTCTTTACGAAATATGAATACCCTTCCGGGATAACCATGAGGCTTCCTTGTATCTGTTCTTCGTTGATTGTTGGGCCATCGATTTTAGTCCAATCCTGAAAATACTCCGTTTCTCCCACGTTATTAGCTGTATAAACCTCGAAACCCTGTCGTTCTAATTCACTGATATAGTAGTCGTAAATTTCGTTGGTCATGGATTGAAGCTGCTCAGGGTTTATCCCTTCTACTCCTACTGCCATTCTCGCTGTGGCACTGCCCACGTAATTGCCACCAAGCTGTCTTCCTCCCTGAGAGGTCGTTTGGGCTTCAGCAATCATTTGATAATAGATTTTGAATGATTTAATAAATACCTTTTTTGGAGCATCAGCAAGGCTTTTTGTTTTAAAATCATTTATCAGGACATTCTTCTTATTAAACTCCTGGCCATAACTAAGCGTGGCTATAAGGATTAGTATTGTGTATAAAAATCGTATTTTCATGGTTGTTTTCTTTTGTATAAATCTCAGCTAATTCCCGTGAGCATTTTATCCTGACCGTACGGTATTTTTCTATACCATAAATCCCTGATGGTTATCGCGCATTCATAAATGCAATACCCCAGGAAAGCATGAAATTGAAACCAGTGAGTGGCTTTTTTCCGATCTCAGCGGTGAAGACAGACGGACCCAGAAAACGATAATCGCCATCGTGTGGACTAACATACCACTGGAAGCCAGCTCTCCAACCGAATACTCCGTCAGCTGCCAGACCATCGTTAGCTGCCGGATTGCTGATTTCTGAAACCGGAAGAATCATTGCATCCACAAAGAAACGTGTGAATCCCGCGCCTATACGCTCTACGTCATTGTTGACTTTGGCTTTTACATAAGCCTGAGTAGTAAACTGACCACCCAAATACAAGCCGGCAAGGTTAATGTCCGATGTGTTGGTGTAAGTAAGGTCCTGGGAGCCTAACCTTCGGTAATGCACGCCTGCTCTAGCGCCTATTTGATTAAGATATTGACCACTTGGCACTTTGATGTATTTGGTTTCTTCCACGTTGTATTGCTGACCATCTTTGTAGGTCGTGCCTGCATAAGGATTATAGCTAAGAACGATGGGCACTTCCTTATTTTTGATCTTCGAAGTAAGCGGTAGAAATCCGCCAGCTTCAATTAAGAAAGTACCTCCGACATCATCTATGCCATTGTATAGATCGAATCGAAAAGCGCCTTCCAAATCGAGTTTATCTGTAAGGCCATAGCGGCCATTCGCTCCAATAAACACGCAAAGAGCGGTGGCATTGTAATCCATGCCAAACTCTGGGGCGATGAACTTGGTGTAAGCTTTGTCTGGCTTGTCTTCGAGAACCTGGTAGGTAACCTGCTGCGAGTATCCAATTACAGCAGTGTAAAACAGAGCGGTGTAGATTATCGGTTTCATAAAAGAATTTTTACTCAAAACTCTCATTAAAATGAGTCATTTGTAATCCCGTGAGGACCGCATTTTATATACCCTGAAGAGGGTATATTAGTTGATTTTAAAGGTAATAGTTTGTTTTGGAGCAGTTACGACCTTCTGAGTTTGTACATCCCGATCAAACGGTCGATGAAAGTTATTGCCAGCTAAATCTTCAAGTTTAGGATCCACGGTGATTTGATAGGTGCCGGCAATCCATGGTGATTTGGGTGTAAACAATACCGATCGATCCGTGTCAATAGTTTCCAAAGAGCCACTTACCCCATTTATCTTAATGGTTTCCAGGATCAGTTGATGATCTAAGGGTTGCCCAAAGTTGATGCGCAATGGGTCATTTGTTCCTTTTTCGGGAATCGATAGTTTCCAATTGTTCAGCGATAAAGCAACTGTTATTGGGTCATCTACTATGAATGTTTTCGTAAAAGAGTTTGTCAGCTTTAAACCATTTTGTGAAAGCCAATCTGTGTTAATTTCCAGTGTATATATGGATCCCTGCTCAAGAGGCTTACCTAACTTCTCATGACGAAGCAGTTTTTTCTTAATTCGGCCAGGATCCAGCCAGAGTGTAAGTATGGTGTTGTCTGCATTCCAAAGTTCTGGTTGTAAATGTAGAAATGGGCTGATGATTTCCCCATTCTGCTTTGATACGGAGATAAACTGATCAGACTTACCCGACTGCATGGGCTGAGAAAACTCGATGTAAAACTTAAGGGTGTTCTCCGGTAGGGTATCGAGCGTCGGATAAATATGGAGTACCTCAGGTTTCTGAGAGCGATTAGCAGGTATAGAAAATGGCATGACTACACCATTACTTAGCTTTATCTGATAGGATTTTCCAGGTCGAAAAGGCAGCACAGGAGAGAAAAAGACTGAATCTGGTTTGAGGATTAGCTGACCTAGTATCGCTGTTTCTGAACTCTGAAGATAGACTCCAATAAAACCTCTGGCTGAATCGGGAATAGAGACGGCCACAGCCTTGTCATCTTCCATCAATAGTTTTTGGGCAAACGCAGACTGTAAAAAACAAAGGCCGAGAATCACGAGGATCCACGACCTTTTAAAGACATTATTTCTTTTTACAACCACTTATTGGATTGAGTCAATAGATCCAAATCACCATTAGACTGTCGTTGAAGCAACACAAAACTCTCTTCATTAAGTCTGTCCAGTTGCTGTACATTCACAAAAGGTAAAGCAATGAATTCTACGCCAGCCGTAGCAGATCGTTCTTCCACCGGAGTGGTTAGGCTACCATCAAAGTTTTCGATATCATCAAATTTTATTTTCATCAATGCACGTGATGAATTGGCCATCAAAAGGTATTGTTTTCCTTCTTTTTGCATGACGACCATGTCTAGTGGGGTATTCCAATTTCCTAGCTCAGCTACCGTTCTGCCCTTCACATGCTCACCAGGTTTAAGCTCATCCAATGGAAACACTACTAGCGGAGTGCAGGTATAGCTTGCGATCAGATGTGGTTTTCCATTGACAGTAGCTGCGGTAAAACTCTTGATTGGAGCATAGGTTTCATATCGGCCATGTGCGGCATGATAAATTTCCAGACTGGACGATTGTTCATCACCTGCAAAGGGAAATTTAATGCTTCGAAATGTTGAGCTAAACTCCTGATTGGATAAGCCGCTTACCATCACCTGTCCGTCATAATAATTCAGGTCAGAGACAGTCCATATTCGTAAAGATCGACCTCTGCGGTCCTCTGCATCTTCTGCCAGCACATTGGAAATTGGGGTTTCGGCATACTTGATGTTTTTGAGAGACACGTTTTCAAATGTATTGTCCATAAGTTTTAGCAGAACCGGTGTGCCATCACCAAGTGCTACCGCGAAATAGGTGGCTTTGGAGATTGGGTTGATCACCATGTCTTGAATGCTGATGTCGTCTTTGGAGGTTCCCAAACTGGATGCAATCAATTCATCCACTTTACTCAACTCAAGCGTTTCGATTTCATTCGCCTTGGTGTCTCCCGTTTCAATCGCATAGACCTTAGCGCTTTTAGAATCACCAAGGAACAAGATGCCTTCCGGGCCAAAAGTCAGGGCATTGATCGATTTCACCTCTGGTGTACCTTCTACAAAGTCTGCAGTGTAGTCCACACCATCAGCAGCATAAGAGAAATAGGCGATCACGCATAGCGTTAAAAAAACAGTAATCTTTTTCATAGCAATAGGGTTTAACAATGAGTTAAGATAACTGATAATCAAGCCTTTTGGTTAACCGCTTATCAAAAAACCATGAGCAATCCAGCCAGCGCAGTGGTGGCGATGATAAACCAACGATAGTATAGTTCAGGTATTTTTTTGACAATCCAGATACCTAAGAAGGCACCGACCACTACGGCTGGAATGGTGATCAGGTCAAGGTAAAAACTATTCCAGGAGATTGTTTCCCAAACAACAACATGAAAAGGGACTTTAAACAAATTGACAACCAGGAAAAACCAGGCTGCTGTCCCAATGTATTGATTTTTAGGAAGTCGCATGGTGAGTAGATAAAGCGCCATTACAGATCCCGCAAGGTTACCAACCATGGTGGTAAATCCTCCCAAAACACCTAGCAGTGCAGCAAACCACCATCCCTCAGGAATGTATTTGGTTTTAGATCGCTCTTGCCAGATCATGAGGAGCAAGCTCAGTAAAATGATAAGCCCCATAATCAGTTGAAACGAACTGTCGTCTATTTGATCGCCGACATACGTTCCCAATAGAATACCCACTGCAGCCCAAGGAAATAGCTTGATCAGGTGTGACCACTTGGTATGGCGGTGATAGTAGGAGACACCAAAAATATCCGCCATGCACAAAATGGGAAGCAAGAGTCCAGTGGAGCCTTTACCGCCGAAGATCATGGCTAGAAAAGGCACAGCAGCCATTCCTGCTCCATGTACGCCGGTTTTGGACATACCGATAAGTAAAGCCACAACGAAAAGCAATCCCAAGTCGGAGTGGCTGAGATGGAAGGAAAAAAGTTCGATCAAATCAGATTGTTAGCGTAAGCATATTTAATTAGACCCACTAAGTTATTGGTGCCAGTCTTACGAAAAATGTTTTTGCGGTGAGTTTCTACCGTTCGCTCCGAAATGAAGAGCTCTTCTGCTATTTGTTTGTTGGTGAATTCTTTGCTGATGAGTTTCAGGATTTCACGTTCTCGATCTGTCAATAACTTCTGTTCACCTTCTCCATTGAGTCCTTTGATGAGGATGCTATTTACATCAGAGCTTAGGTAAGTTTTACCTCCTTTGATAGAGTATATGGCGTTGATCAGTTCGTTGTGAGAGTCTTTCTTAATTAGATATCCATCAACACCTTCTTTGAGGATTTCCTTGACCAGATGCGCCTCATCGTGCATGCTAAGCACAAGTATTTTTATATGCGGGTATTTTCGCTTTACTTTTCGAACCAAAGCGAGCCCGTCATCATCTGGCAGGTTATAATCTGTGATGAGAAGATCTACTTTAGTCTGGGTAAGTGCGTCCACAGTGGACTGAACATCTCCGGCTGTACCTACGACTTCCAGATCTTGCTCGGCTTCAATGATTTTTTGAAGACCACCGATTAAGACGGCATGATCGTCCGTTAAAAATATTCGCATTTGGCTATTGACAGGTTTTTTGCGAAGGAAAGATAGTAAATTCATCAGGTATGCTGCCTAAAGGATCATTTAAAGATTAGTTAAATCTGATCACTAAAGTAGAATGTCAATCGAATTGAATCTATACCGTAGGGAGGGTATATCTGGTCTCAGTGTTATCCCTACGCATAAATTTATTTTTTAATCTACCTGATTTACGGATTGGTCCAGGAGAACAGGTGGGAGTGCTTATTGAATCGTACCTTTACATGTTGTTTGGAATTCATCATTTTGTTGATAATAAATGCTCCACCGCGTAGCCCTCTTAAGTATATGTAGTCTGATCGCTATTCTGCTTATCGGTCAGATTAAAGATACAGAACCGACTTTGTTGGAGCTAATGTCTGATCAGATTGAGATTGATCTCAGCGATTCTTCCAGACTTACTAGATTAAATGAACTAGCCGCAACATATCGCCACAGTAAGCCAGACAGTTCGATTGTTATAGCTAAACGTGTATTGGAACTGACGGACAGCCTGGATTATCAGGTACGATTGAAAGCCTACAAAACGATCACGGCAGCATACTACATGACCAGTGATGCTAAACTTTGCTACAATTTTTCACAAGAACTGATTAGAACTGCAGAGAAAGCTGGGGATAAAGAGGCCATGCTCAATGGACAACTTTATCTGGGATTGGCTTTTTTACTACAAGACAAATATGAGGAAGGCGTGGGAGTATTTGATGACTACTTAAAATTGGCAATGGACATAAAAGATTCCGTGTCTATCGTCCGTGCATATCTTAACCGGAGCATCAATCACCAGTATTTAGCGCATTACGATCAGGCACTAGCGGATGTAAAGCGGAGTATTGAACTGGCCAGAAGCTTAAGAAACCATTATTATGAAGCGATGGGCCATAACCGGGAAGGTTATATTCTCAGTGATCTGGAGCGCTATCAAGAAGCTGTAAATAGTCATCAGGCAGCATTGACAGTAGCTGATTCGGATAATGACTGGGAGCGATCATTTGCATTTGCGGGCTTGGCCCAAGCTTTTCTTGGTAAGGGAGCGTTTGAAAAGAGCATACAGTATGGTCAAAATGCCATTGATCTGGCTCAGAAAATGGCTGCTAAATGGGATGTACAGAATGCCTCGGAGATCTTATATAAGGCCTATCAGGCAGTAGGCGATTATGAAAATGCCTTCAAGTATCACCAATTGTACAAGGCCTACTATGACAGTATTCACAGCGAGTCTAATGAAAAGAAAATTCACGAATTGCAGCTGGAACAAGCCCAGATGAAACAAGAGGCATTAATTCATGAAAATCAACTACAGCAAGAAATTTTGAATCAAAGAAATACCCAAATTGTGCTTACGCTTACACTGGTTGTCGTACTGCTCCTGGTCGTAGGGGTGCTGTATTATGTTTATTACACCAAGCAGCGATATGTTAAGCAACTTGCCACCCAACATAAAGCGTTAGATGAACTGAATCGGACCAAGAATAAAATTTTTTCCATAGTGGCACATGACATGCGTAGCCCCATGCAGACAGTCATGGCCATGATTTACCTGATCAAAAATGACCGGGAAAATGTAGATATTGACGAGTTAGTAGATGGGGTTCACAAGCGAATAGCTACGGTTTCAGATAGCCTGAATAGTATACTGGAATGGTCACTGACACAGTTTAAAGAAGAGGAAAGAGTGCCATTACCTGTAGATGTAGATACCATCGTTAAGGAGCAAATTAATCTTTGTAACTATGAAGCGGACCAGAAAAACCTGAAAGTCTCCTGTCATACTGAGCACTGCAGTAAGGTACTTGTAGTATCAGAGCATCTGCGAATAATTATTAGGAATGTGCTTGCTAATGCCATCAAGTTTAATGATATAGGTGGTGAAATTCAGATTAAGTATCGAGATCTGGATGACCAAATAGCTATTGATATTAAAGACACCGGAATAGGAATGTCCGAGGATCAGCTTAATAATCTTTTTCAATCACGTGGCAAGACCAGGATGGGGACGCAAAAAGAAGTAGGAACTGGAATCGGTCTCTTTTTGTGCAAGGAATATGCAGAAATGAATAGAGGTGCTGTGACAGTAATCAGTGCTGAAGGCGTGGGAACTACTTTCTCCGTGATATTGAATAAAGCCAACAGTTAAAAGGTCAAAAGTTAGCCGCCTCTTAGTGTCGTTTTCTGAATCTAAGAAACACTTGGTTTTGACTTAATATTGGATGTGGAAACTTCTGTTTCTGCATTCACAATCAAGACATTGCCTATTATTCCTGGAGTTGTGTCAACTTCTAATTCACCATTGATGAGATTGGCTCTGGAGTTCATATTCTTCCAGCCGTTTCCTTTTCCTGATTTTAATTCATTGAGATCAAAACCAGCACCATCATCCTCGATCATGAGAGTCATTTCTTCTTCATCTCGGGTGATCTGAATCGTCACTTTAGTAGCGTCTGAGTACTTCATGACATTGTTGACCCATTCCTGTGAAATGCGGTAGAGGGATATTTCCTGAACTTCGGTCAGTCGAGTTTCTAAACCAAAAAAATCCGTTTCAACATAGAGTTTATCAGCTGCATTAATGCGTGCGGCAAATTCATTGAGCGCTGCTGTTATTCCATGCTTGATCAGCGTCTGTGGCATTAGGTTAAAGCAAATTCCTTTGAGTTCCTGATACATTTCTTCCAATACTCGACTAGAGGTTTCAAATACTTCATGTTTGTCCTTGCCATCATCTTCCAGAGATTTCAAATTCAGATTGAGGATAGAGATCATCTGTCCGAAACCATCATGCAGGTCTTTGGCGAATCTGAATCGTTCTTTTTCCTGACTGGTGATAGCTGCCTCGATCTGGGCTTCTTTGAGCTGGATCTGTGCTTCCTGCGTAAGTAACCGCTGTTTTTTCAGTAACCGATTTCTGTTTAGCAACAGTATTCCCACCGCCAGCGTCATGCCAATAATTAGCCCAATGATGATGGCCACATTGCGCTGGTTTTCGGCTGATTTTTCAGCGATCTCTGCAGCCTGCACTTCAATCTGCTGCTCTTTCTTTGCGGTCTCATATTTCTTTTCGAGCAAGGCTATTTGTCGCTGTTTGTCCAGATCGTATAAAGAGTCTTTGAGGTGATGGTATTTTTTGAGATATTCAAGAGAAGTGGCTGGCTCTCCAATACGTTCATGATAGAAATGTTGCTGTTGCAGAATGTCCAGTATTTTCTCAGCATCACGAATTTGATACGATATCGTTTCTGCTTCATTCAGGTATTTCTCAGCGGTTTTATAATCTCCTTGTTTGTAAGCGACTGTGCCAAGGTTAGTTTTTACGGTGGCTATTCCATAAGCAAATTCGTCTTCTTCATTCGCCTTTAGGTTCAACAGGAAATACTTTCTGGCTTCTGCCAAATTGCCCAATTTCATCAGTGAGTTGCCCATGTTGTTATAAGTCCGAATAACCTCACGGTGTGTACTTAACTCATCCTGAAAAGCAAGAATCTTCTTATAGTATTCTACTGCAATATCTGAATCTCCCCGATCATCATAGTTGATGGCTGTGATGCCATAGATCATCGCTAAAATGTCTTTATTCTTGCCAGAATAGTCTTTAAATAGCTCATGCGCTTCCTCCAGTGTTCGAATTCCTTCATCATATTCGCCAATGTCATGAAAGACAATACCACGGCGACCTTTTGCTCGAATCATCATGGCAGTGTCTTGAGCCAATGTAAATTCGTCCAGGGCTTTCTGGGATTGAATGAGCGCTACATCATAGGAGCCTGCTATCAGATTATTCATACACAAAGTGTAAAACGTCTGACCGGTCCAGTCATGTTCATTTAAAACCATGAAATGATCAATTGCCGAATCGCCATGTGCTAGTGACTGATCAAATTGATTATTGCTCCATAATCCGCGCATCAGGTAGTAATGGGCCTGACCTTCTTGAAGCGGAGTTAATTTCTGATTTAGCAATTGCTTGAATAGTGGATTTGATTCCTCGTATGCATAATCACGCGCTAAAGTAGAGGCTTGATTAAACAGACTGTCGTTTTGCCCAATGGCGTGCAGGCAAACGGAGATAAGTGCTTGTAAAAGTATGGTTTTCCTCATGTTGCTGTTGGGTTCTCAAATAAATATAAGCGAATCCAAGCAGCTCCGTTTAAGCGGGAACTATTTCTTCTACAGACACCGGCACATTGACGATCAAAGTGCTTCCTTTTATACCAGGAGTAGTATCAATTTCTAATTCACCATTGATGAGATTGGCTCTGGAATTCATGTTTTTCCAGCCGTTTCCTTTTCCAGATTTCAAGAGGTTGAGATCAAACCCAGCGCCATCATCTTCGATCATGAGTGTCATTTCTTCTTCATCTCGGGTAATCTGTATGGTCACTTTGGTAGTGTCTGAATACTTGATGACATTGTTTACCCATTCTTGTGAAATACGGTAGAGGGAGATTTCCTGAACTTCAGTAAGCCGGTGGTCTAATCCAAAAAAGTCCGTTTCTACTCGCATCTTATCTGCAGCGTTAATCCGTGCTGCAAATTCATTCAGCGCCGCAACGATACCATGCTTGACCAGTGTCTGCGGCATCAGGTTAAAGCAGATGCCTTTCAGTTCCTGATACATGTCTTCCAGAATCTTACTGGAGTTTTCAAAGACCTCATGCTTATCTGTGCCATTCTCTTCGAGAGATTTCAAATTCAGGTTAAGAATGGATATCATCTGTCCAAACCCATCGTGCAGGTCTTTGGCAAATCTGGATCGCTCTTTTTCCTGACTGGAGATGGCTGCTTCAATCTGCGCCTCTTTTAGCTGAATCTGTGCTTCCTGCAAGAGCAATCGTTGTTTTTTTAGCAGTCGATTTCTATTGAGTAGAAAGATCCCAACGAGCAGTGAAATCCCCAGGATTAAACCCACGATGATGGCAATGTTTCGTTGATTTTGGATTGCCTGTTTGGAGATCTGCGCCGCCTGAAGTGTGATCTGTTGTTCTTTTTTTTCTGTTTCATACTGCGTTTGCAGCTCGAAGATTTGTTTGGTCTTATTGGTCTCAAAGATGGAGTCTTTTACCGTTTCGCAGGCCAATTGGTGAAGGTAAGCCTGTCTAAAATCACCATTTCCAAAAGAAACAGTTGCTGCGATTCTTAAAGCGTCTTTTAGCATTTCCTTGGCGTCTATGGCCTGTGCTGTCTCGATGGCTAAAGCTACGAACTGGCTACTTCTACTGAAATCAGATTTTTTAAGGTAAAAGCTGGCAATGTTCTTATACTGATATGCCAATTCGTACTGATTGTCAAAATCCTCATGGCCTCTGATCGACTCCAGGTATAACTTTTCAGTTTCTGCGAGGTTTAGGCTGTCGCTTGCTATTGCAGCGTTTCCAATTACATAAGGAATGTACCTTACATAGCCCAGGTCTTTGTAGAGCGTTTCGGCAGAATGAGAATATTCGATGGCTTTATCAAATTCTTTAAGCTGAATGTAGACAGATCCAACATTACCCGTCGTTACAGCTACGCCAAAATCATTTCCTAATTGTTCATACAAGCCTAATGCCCGTTTGTAGTACTCAAGCACTTTGCTATATGATTTCATCTTTTTATAGACGATTCCAATGTTGCCAACAAGCATGGCTTCTGTGTTCACGTCATTTAGGGCTTCAGCTATTTTCAACGCATCAAAGTAATAGGTCAGGGCCATTTTATAATTTCCCAGCTCGTCCTGACAAATGCCAATATTGTTGAGAGTGGTAGCAATTCGGGTTGAATCCTTTAGCTCCTGATGGCTGCTAAGTGCTTGGTTTAAATAGATGACCGCTGAGTCATATTGCCCTGTGGCTTGATACGCAGACCCAAGACTATTTACAGAGATGGCCATTAAGTGTGGATCTGCCTCATTAGAAGCTAGATTAATCGCTCGATTGGCAAAGTATCGGGAAGAATCCGGGTCAATATTTCTATAATACCATGCAAGTTCATTTAGTGACCCGATTTGGCCTCTTCGTGGCTGGACCGAAAGTAAATTTTTAATACTGTCAATGGCTGGACTTTGAGCAGCTGACAATAGGCTGAGTAACACAGCCACTGATAGTAAAATCAATCTCATGCGAGTAACGAGTTGGGCGAAGGGTTGAAAATAAAAAAAGCGGACCGAATTCCGCCCGCTTTTCTCATTTCTATTGGTTTATTTTCGACTAGTTGTATTCTAGAATCGTTTTCTCAATAATATCACAGCATTCGTGCAGTTGCTCTTCGGTCATCACTAGTGGAGGAGCAAACCGGATGATGTTTCCATGTGTTGGCTTGGCCAACAGTCCATTTTCACTCAACTTTACACAGATGTTCCAGGCAGTACTACTGCTCGGGTGATCATTGACCACTACCGCATTGAGTAATCCTTTTCCTCTAACAAGGCATACCAAATCCGTTTTTGAAAGAAGCTTCTCCATGCGCTTTCTGAATATTTCACCAAGTTTACGGGCATTTTGAGCCAGCTTTTCGTCTCTAACTACTTCCAGGGCTGTTAAAGCTACTTTCGCCCCGAGTGGGTTACCACCAAATGTAGAGCCGTGAGTTCCTGGAGTTATCACCTCCATCACAGGGTCATTTGCTAAAACAGCTGACACAGGATAAGCACCTCCTGAAAGTGCTTTACCAAGGATCAAAAGGTCAGGCTGAACATAGGTTTTTTGTTTTTCACAATGACCCGAACACGTACAGTCTCCACATACAGCTAGCAAGCTACCTGTACGGGCGATCCCCGTCTGGATTTCGTCAGCCATAAACAGCGCATTGTTCTCTTTGCATAGTCGGGCGATCTCAGACATAAAATTATCATTGGGCACCATGACACCAGCTTCACCTTGAATGGGCTCTACCAGTACACCTACGATGTTGTCATTGTCGGCAAAGACTTCTCTCAATGAGTCCACATCATTGTAGGTCACTTTGATAAAGCCATGCGTGTATGGGCCGAAGTTCTTTTTGGCATCCGGATCTGAAGAGAATGAAATGATCGTAGTGGTACGCCCGTGAAAGTTTTGATCAAATACGACGATCTGACCTTTGTTTTCATCCACACCTTTTTTCTCATAGCCCCACTTACGGCAGATTTTAATGGCCGTTTCCACAGCCTCAGCTCCCGTATTCATTGGTAGTACCTTGTCAAATCCAAAATACTCCGTCATGTACTTCTCATAGGGGCCCAACACATCATTGTAAAAAGCACGACTTGTTAGTGTCAGTGTCTCCGCCTGTTCTTTCAGCGTGCCAACTATTCTTGGATGGCAATGGCCCTGGTTTACAGCTGAATAAGCTGAGAGGAAGTCGTAGTATCTTTTGCCTTCCACGTCCCACACATGTACGCCTTCACCTCGCTCCAATACTACCGGTAGGGGGTGATAGTTGTGCGCTCCATGTTTATTTTCAAGGTCGATATAATCCTTGCTTGTTCTCTTTTTGGTTTCTGTCGCCATAAAACTTTCTATTAATGTACTATGCTACTAAACAAAGCCTCAAATTTGAGGTTCCAAAACTACTATTTTAGCACGGACATGGCACAAGGAAAAAAGTTTAAAGGTTTGGAAGAAGAGGATTTTTATTACTCTCCCGAAGGATTTTTAGTCTTTACCGAGAAATATCACCTCAAACGAGGGTATTGCTGCAAAAGTGGTTGCAAGCATTGTCCTTTTGGCTTTAAAAGAAATTAGAGTCCATGTTTGCTATTTAAAAGTTTCTTGCGATCTTTGCAGTCCGTTTTTAAAAACTGAGAAATCATGTCAAAAGTTTGCGAGATATCAGGTAAGAGACCAAGAGTAGGTAATAACGTTTCTCACTCGAACAACAAAGTAAAGAGAAGATTTAATCCAAATCTTCAAAAGAAGAAATTCTACATTCCGGAAGAGGATAGATGGGTGACAATAAGCGTATCTACGTCTATGTTGAGAACGATCAACAAAAACGGAATCTACAACGAGATCAAGAAAGCGAGAGTTAAGGGAACAACTACTCTTTAATTCGTCTTACCGTAAAATATTAATACACCTCTTGAGCAGTAGCTTAAGAGGTTTTTTTGTTTACCCGCCTGTGTAAGCCAAATGCCGTTTGAGGTAAATGGTTTCCCGGTTCTATTTTGGATTGATAAATTCATCCAATACAAACAACATTCTTACATGAGATTTACTGTTTCATTGGCCTTCCTGCTTTTTGCATTCACTTCTTTTTCCCAGACGTATGACCGACAAGATTCTCTTCGAGGTAGTGTAACCCCTCAGCGCTCCTGGTGGAATCTAAAGTCGTATGACCTCTCTGTAACGACGAACATTGAAGAGAAATCCATATCCGGATCCAATGTCATCCGATACGAGGTGCTCAAGCCGGGTCAATCCCTTCAAGTTGACTTGCAGGCACCTTTGATAATAGATAAAGTAGTGCAGAATGGTAAAGAACTGGACGTTGTTCATGAAGGCAACGCACATTTTGTTCAACTCGAAACAGAGCAGGAGCTAGGCGCGCTTAATGAAATCGAAGTGTTTTATCATGGCGTACCACGCCAGGCTGTTCGTGCTCCATGGGATGGAGGGTTCTCCTGGGCAGAGGATTCCAATGGATTGCCATTTGTGGCCACATCTAATCAGGGTCTTGGCGCAAGCGTGTGGTGGCCGTGTAAAGACCACATGTATGACGAGAATGAGGAAGGCATGATCATGCGGTACACTGTTCCCGAAAACCTGGTAGCTGTAGGGAATGGCCGATTGATCGATACTAAAAGAAACAAAAGAGCTAAAACCAGGACCTATATCTGGAAAGTGGTCAACCCAATCAATAACTATGGGGTCAATCTGAATATTGGCGATTATGTTTCCTTCAGCGAAACATACGCCGGCGAGAAAGGGTCGCTTGATATGATTTACTATGTACTTCGTGAAAATCTGGATAAAGCGAAGGAGCAGTTCAAAGATGCCGTTCGTACGATGGAAGCTTTTGAATATTGGTTCGGTCCATATCCATTTTATGAAGACAGCTACAAGTTGGTGGAAGTGCCATATTTGGGAATGGAGCATCAAAGCTCTGTAACTTATGGCAATAATTACGCCAATGGATACCTGGGAAGAGACTTGAGTGGTACGGGTTGGGGCCTGAAATGGGACTTTATCATTGTTCATGAATCAGGTCATGAGTGGTTTGCCAACAACATTACGTATAAGGACATTGCTGATATGTGGATTCATGAAAGCTTTACCAACTATTCAGAAAGTCTCTTTACCGAATATCATTATGGAAAAGAGGCTGGAGCTGAATATGTGAGAGGGTTAAGAATGTCCATTACTAATAGAGGAGCCATGATTGGTGACTATGGTGTCAATGACGGAGGAGAAGACTTATATATGAAAGGGGCTAACCTGTTGCATACGATCCGCCAATTGGTCAATGACGATGAAAAATGGCGAGAGCTGCTCCGAGGGTTGAATGAAACGTTTTATCATCAGGTGGTTACTACTGATCAGGTCGAATCTTATATGATAGCGTTTACAGGCCTTGACCTGGAGAGTGTTTTTGACCAATACTTAAGAGATGTCAGAATACCAGTGTTAGAGTATGTTGTTAAGGATGGCAGTCTATTGGCACGATGGACGAACTGTTTGGAGACTTTTGATATGCCGGTCAACCTACTAATTGGTGATAAAGAGCAAAAGATTTATCCGTCTACGATCTGGGAGCGGATGGATGTATCGGTTGATTCTGGGGGTATCAGCGTAGATCCAGATTTCTATGTTTATGCAGAAAATTTGACCAACTAGCTGAAAGTGAGTAATATTTTGACTTTTAGTAGCTAGTAAGCTTTGCTCATATAATATTTCTTTTCTACATTTGCACTCCTTTTAATAATTGGGCGATAATCATGGCAAAGAGAGGTAATAGAATACAGGTAATACTTGAGTGCACTGAACATAAGAACAGCGGTGTAGCAGGTACGTCACGTTACATCACTACAAAAAACAGGAAAAATACTCCTGAGCGTATAGAGCTTAAGAAGTATAATCCTGTCTTAAGAAAATATACAGTTCACAAAGAAATTAAATAACCATGGCTAAGAAAGTAGTTGCAACCCTAAAGCAGCCCGGCGGAGCAAAATTCGCTAAAGTAATCAGAGCCGTTAAAAACGACAAAGGCGGATATGTCTACCGTGAGGAGATGGTTCCTGAAGCAGAGGTAAAAAACGTATTATCTAAGAAAGACTAATCACGTCTTACTTTAAAGATATTCTTTGACTGAAGTCCCTCTGGTAGGGACTTTTTTGTTATTTTCCGTCTTCGCTTTTTTCGAATTTGAATTATGGGCCTAAAATCATTTTTCTCCAAGGAGAAGAAAGAATCGTTGGACAAGGGTCTCGAAAAGTCCAAAGAAAGTTTCTTCAATAAACTGGGTAAGGCTGTTGTTGGTAAATCAACAGTGGATGATGAAGTATTAGATGAACTGGAAGAGGTTCTGATTACTTCTGATGTGGGTGTTGATACCACCATCAAAATCATTGGGCGCATCGAAGAACGAGTAGCAAAGGATAAATACCTCAACGCCTCCGAGCTGAACAAAATCCTCCGCGAAGAAATTGCTGGCCTACTCTCTGAAAACAATACACAGGATCTTAAGAGTTTTGACCTACCCAAAGTAGATGGGCCATATGTTTTACTGGTTGTAGGTGTGAATGGCGTAGGAAAAACCACGACTATTGGCAAACTGGCAGCTCAGCTAAAAGGACTCGGAAAGAATGTTGTTCTTGGTGCTGCGGATACGTTCAGAGCCGCTGCAGTGGAGCAACTCGTCATGTGGGGAGAGCGTGTAGGAGTGCCAGTTATCTCCAAAGGGATGAATACCGACCCTGCCTCTGTAGCATTCGATGCTGCCAAGTATGGAGTGGATAACAATGCTGATGTGGTGATCATCGACACAGCGGGTAGACTGCATACCAAAGTGAATCTGATGAATGAGCTGTCTAAAATCAAAAAGGTCATCCAGCGATTCATCCCAGCGGCACCTCACGAAGTGATGTTGGTGCTCGATGGGAGTACCGGACAAAATGCTTTCATACAAGCTAAAGAATTTACCAAAGCCACTGATGTTACTTCCCTGGCGATTACCAAGCTGGACGGTACGGCCAAAGGTGGTGTCGTGATTGGTATTTCGGATCAGTTTAAAATCCCAGTGAAATACATAGGAGTGGGTGAGCGTGTGGAAGATTTACAGGTCTTCAATAAAGTGGAGTTTGTAGATTCCTTTTTCTCGAAATAATCAGCTGAATCAGTCAAAAGAATATTCTGCCTTAAAGTGAATGCAGACTGGTTTTTACCGGTTTTTAAATTTATTTCCACAGGATATTTTGAAGGCGATTTTACCTCAATTAACTAGTCATTTTTCTAGGTGGTTTGCATTAGTTTTGACTAATGCACAAGACTTATTTAGTATTACTCGTCATCCTGATCCTTGGATGTCGAGGAGCAAACCATTCCAATTCCGAGACTAATTTAGAAACAATGGTTGCCGAATACATAGGCTCCGAGTACGATCGCATAGATCAAGGCGAACTGGCTTTATTTGCTACCAAACCTGAGGTAACCGGATCAGAGTGGAAAACTTTCCTGGTATTTGATAAGACGACCAAAGATGTACTTTACGGGCCTGAGCGGTTGAACGCTAAGATTTCCTGGAAAGAGCCCAGAGTACTCAAGGTGATAGAGCAACCAGAAATTATTGCCGATAAACAATCAACAAAACCAACTATTTACTTCCTTAATGTAGATACTGGTCGTACTTATACCCCAACTCCAAACAAGTAACCCAATTACCCATGAAAACATCATTTAACCTAGCCGTATACGCGAGTATACTCGTAGGCCTCTTATTAGCGGCTATATACTTTCTGTCAATACAACCCCCAGAAAGAATACATAGTGCGTATCAACTATACACTAAAAATAAAATTGAAGAGCGACTTAACGGAAAAGTAAAAGCAGAAGCTCCTGAACTGCATGGAATCATACAGCGAGAGATCAGAACACGGACAGGTGAGGAATCACCCGCTTACAGACCCAATCAAGTTTTGGAAGAATATTTAACGGCAAAGGAATCGGTTCAGAGAAAGAGCAAATTGCGAACAGCAACTAATAGTTTAGAATTTGTTGAACGTGGCCCAGGCAACGTAGGTGGACGAACAAGAGCTTTGATCGTAGACCCGGGTGACCCAGATCAGGAAACTTTTTTTGCAGGTGCAGCAAGTGGAGGAATTTGGAAAACGACCAATGCGGGTGAAGATTGGGAGTACATATCGAGTGATATTCCAAACATGGGAGTTAATGCCCTGGTAATGGCTCCTACTAACACTTCGATTATCTATGCAGGAACTGGCGAACACTTTACCAATGATATAGATGGAGCAGGAATGTTTAAGTCAACAGATCGCGGAGAAACCTGGATACAAATTGCCAATCCTACTGAGATGTCTGATTTTAAGAATGTCTCTAGAATCATTGTCGACCCCAACGATGAAAACACTGTCATTGCTACCACTCGCAGCACGGTTTGGGGTAGTTTCAGTGCTGCCATTTATAAAACAAAAGATGGTGGTGCTAGCTGGACTCAGTTGAGAAGTTCTACTTCTCAGCGTTATGACGATATTGATTATGACCCATCTGATTTCAATACGCTATACGTGGCGGTACAGGGTGAAGGGGTGATTAAGTCTACAGATGGTGGAGAAACCTGGCAAAATTCCAGCATTGGCATGGTACCATCCGGCAGGGTGGAGATCACAATTTCTCCTGTTAACTCAAATCGTCTATGGGCGTCTGTAGAAGGCGGACTTAGTGGAGGAGGTTCTGACCTATATGTAAGCAGTGATGGAGGAGCCAATTGGCAGATTGTTGTAAATGCAAATGGAACCAATGAGGACTTTCTTGGCGGACAGGGCTGGTATGACAATATTATCACTGCTCATCCATTTGATGAAAATATCGTTTATGTGGGAGGTGTTAATACCTGGAAATTTGAACTAGAGGGAAGTGAGTCAACTGAAATTACCTCTATTAAACCCGTTCAAAATGGCACCGTTTCTTTTATGTCATTTGTCAACTTTGGTGGCGGCTACCTAGGCGGAGGAATGGATTTGGGCACAGTGGGCAATAAGGACTTGCTGCCAATAGAAATTCGCTTTGGTGACGGAATACAAATGGCACATCGTTTTACTGTCGGTGGAGAAGGTCCAGGAGTTCCGGCTTCAAGTTACGTTTACGAAGATTATGTACAAGTACCATTTCAAGTTTGGGATACCGAAAACAATGTGCAGTTAATGGCCTCTTTTAGGGACCAACAAGAAGATGGCGAGTGGAACCTGATTGCTAGTAACACTGAAGGTGCCACTCAAAGTCAGTCCAGAGAATATCTATATGTGCATAATATTCCATACAGTGAAGAAGCATCTACGCAGATTGCACAGACGGCTGGTCATGAAGTAGGTCAAATGTATTTTTTCTGGCCAGTGTTGTCAGCAGGGGCCTCCTTCGATGCGCAAAGTCTTCCTCAAAGTAATCTGGCAGTAGTATTCCAAACGACTTTTGGGACGACTCGTCTCACCACAAATGTAAGTGACGCATATGGTGCGTTCAATGGACCAAATGGTTTTCCCCAAGCCACACGAACTCAAGGGTTGCACCCGGATCAGCACAACATCGTCATGTATGACCTTGATGAAGAGGCACAGACATTTCGTATGTTGGTTGGAAATGATGGAGGAGTATATCGCACTATTGCAGATACAGACCCGGGGCCAACAGAAGGCCACTATGAGTTTATCAGTTATGGTTATAACACCACACAGTTCTATGGCGCTGATAAAGCTCCCGGACAAAACAGATATGCCGGAGGTATGCAAGATAATGGCACCTGGTATCATGCAGAGGGTATTGAAGGTGGTGCTGCAGTTGATGCCACATTTGGTATAGGAGGTGATGGTTTTGAGGTGTTATGGCATAGCACGGATCCAAATAAAATTATTGGTGGATCGCAATACAATAATTTTGCCAGTACCTTCAATGGTGGGACTTCTTGGATTTCGGCCACATCTGGGTTTGATGATGAAGGTCCGTTTGTTACAAGGTTAGCCCATCACAAATCTTTGCCAGATAGAATTTTCACAGTTGGATCTCAAGGCGTTTGGATGTCGTCAGACTTTGGTAGTGGGTGGTCAGCTTCTACTATGCAAAATGGAGTTCTTTGGAGTTTCAGTAACAGTGCTGATGTGGAAGTGTCCTATGCTAATCCCGATGTGATTTGGGCTGGTGGAGCATTGCAGGAGAATGGTCGTTTATTTGTATCCACTGATGGTGGTTTTAACTTTTCTCCAAGTGAGAATTATTCAGACTTTCAGATGGGTTCGATATCAGGCATTGGCACTCATCCAACTAACGATCAGGTGGCTTACGCACTTTTCTCTTTTGCTGGATTCCCTAAAGTAATTAAAACGGAAGATTTGGGTCAAACCTGGGAGGATATTTCTGGGTTTGATGGTACTGGTGCTGCAAGCGATAGAGGTTTTCCGGATGTCGCGGTAAACTGCTTGTTCGTATTTCCCAACAACACGAATCGCATCTGGGTAGGCTCGGAAATAGGTATAATTGAGTCTCTAGATGCCGGATCAACCTGGGCTTTACTAGATGGCGGAATGCCTCCAGTAAATATTTATGATCTAAAATTGGTAGAAGACCAAATAGTGATTGCAACCTATGGTCGTGGGATTTGGTCAGTGACCGTGGATGGTATAGTTCTTCCACCAACCATATCAGAAGGATATACCAGTATTCTAGGCAAATGGGTCATTACCACTCGTCTTTCAAGTTCATTTGATTCTCTTAAGGTATACCTGGAAGGTCAATTGCTTGGAACTGAAGTAGATGTGCCTGCGGGAGAAGCAAACCTGCAATTTGATGCGCAAACAACTGATGGAATGAAGCTGGTTAAAATGATCGGGTATTTTAATGGCATGGAATACTCTGCTGAGGAGAAGGAGTTCTACTTCGTGGGCTTAAATGAAGGGAAGGAAGTGTTTGAAACGGACTTTTCAATCTCAGTTGCTGATTTCTCCACAGATGGATTTTCTGTTATTAACACCACGGAGATTGATAATATGGCATTACAAACCTCACATCCTTATCTGAATGGCAATGATCTGTACGCCTATTTAAAAACTCCGATTCAGGTAAATAGAAACAGTGCGACAATAACTTACGAGGATATTGCATTAGTAGAGCCTGCTCAACCTGAGAGTTCGTTTGGGCAGGAGGAATTTAATGATTACGTGGTTTTTGAGGCATCAACTGATGGACTTAATTGGATGGCTTTAGAACCTGGATATGATGCCTCTTTATATGAAGATTGGTCAATGGCTTTTGAAACAGGTACAGTGTCTGAAGAACTTTATAAGCGCCATGAAATCAAGCTTTTAGATGCTTATTCAAATGGTCAATGGCTCATGTTCAGGTTTAGGTTGCATGCCAATGAAAGTACCAATGGGTACGGTTGGGTCATTGATAATTTAAAAATTCAAACAGAAATGGTCCTTTCTTCGGAAGTTCCAGAAAGACTTTTCAAAATTTATCCAAATCCAATATCGCATTCAGCTACTTTGAAGTTTAATGGTCATGTTCCTCAGATGATAAATGTGCTAGATATCAACGGTAAGAAAGTAACTCAAATTTCTACCAAGGGACAAAATGAGTTATCCTGGACACCTACAGGTATTAATAAAGGAGTTTACTTTCTCAATTATTCAAGTGGTCAAAGAATAATATCTACCAGAGTTATAGTTCAATAAAAGAAATAGACCAAAATCAAAAGTCAGCTCGTTTTGAGCTGACTTTTTTGTTATTGGTATTCAGGGATTCTTATCTTCATCTTGTTATTCACATTAAGATGGAGCCTTCTTTTGATCATTGGACAGTCATATTTCTGGTAGTAGCTCTGCAAGGCTTCGTGCTGAGCGTGGGTGTATATCGGCGAAAACGAACAGAAGCTCGCTTCCTGGCTTACCTCATCGCTGCATTTAGTTTGATCTTGGTCTATTATGTGATCTACTGGACGGGATACTTCAGAACATTGCCTAGAGCCATTGCCTTATTGCAAGGGTTGCCTTACTGTCTGGGTCCACTCTTTTTTCACTATGTAAAGAAACAGAAGACAATTTCATATGGACACTGGGTGCCGTTTGCTTGTTACGTTGTTTATTTTTTCGCATTGCCTTATTTTGAAGCGGAGGTCAGGACGAAAGCTGTACAGGTTCAAGTGATTTTACAAATTACTCATTTGATCGTATATGCGGTGCTGAGCCTGATTCAATCGGAAAAGAGGTCGGCGCGGATGAAGTCAATAGCCTGGTGCTACCTTGGTTACACACTTTCTTTCCTGGCATATTTCATTATGGTTTGGACCCGAACGTTGAAACTGGAGTATGATTACATGGTTTCATTTGCGGCATCTTTTTTCATTTACTTCGTTGGTTATAGCGCCTTTTTTGATAGATCCATTTTGCATAGCAAGCAACCACGCTATGACAAATCAGGATTGAGTGAATCGGCTGCCAGTGCATTGCACCGAGAGTTGATCCAAATGATGGAACATGACAAGCCTTATCTGGAGAGTGACTTGAAAATGACTGATTTGTCTAACTCTTTGTCTCAGTCACCCAACCATATTTCGCAAGTCATCAACGAACTAGAGAGCTGCAATTTCTCAGAATTCATCAACCGGTATCGGGTAGAGGAGAGTAAGCGACTGCTTCAGCAGAAAGATGATGCCACGCTTATTCAGATTGCTTATCGAGCTGGGTTTAACAATAAAGTCACCTTTAACAACACCTTCAAAAAATTCACAGGCCTTCTTCCATCGGAGTTCAGAAATGCCGTCTTGAGCCAAAACCCCGAACTGCAATAAGGTAAAAGATCATAGGATTTTACCTCTATTGTTGATTCTGAAGCTATTATTAGCTCAAAAAAGATCATGAAAACTCTCGGATTACTATTTCTCCTGGCATGTATTACTGTCGGTGCACAGGACTTAAAGAGCATTGCTGATGCCAATTACCAAAAGCAAAATTGGGAAGATGCCGTTAAGGATTATAAAAAGTATGTGAAGAAGAATCCCTCAGACTCATCGGCCTGGTACCGACTTGCCTTTTGTCAGATGAAGTTGAGTGATTATGAAAAATCCCTCAAAAATTTTGATAAGGCGCTGGAAACGAATTTCTATCCAGGATATACCCTTTACAATATGTCGAAAGTCTATGCATTACTTACGAATGAGAAGGATATGTATAAGACTTTGGAGAAAGCTATTGAACGAGGCTTTAATAATTTTGGGCAGCTACAAAGTGAAGATGAGTGGAATGATTACCGTGAACAGGATCAGTTTGCAGTGGCACTTCAAGGAGTTAAAGAAAATGCTTTTCCATGTCTGAAAGATCCAGTTCGAAGACATTTCGATTTTTGGATTGGAGAATGGGATGTGATAGTGAGTGGGCGCAAGGTTGGAGAAAACAACATTACACTTGCAGAGGGTGGATGTGCCATCCATGAGAGCTATACCACTTCGGGCACATTTTCTGGGCAAAGTATCAATTATTACAACCCAATGGATAAAAAATGGCATCAAACCTGGGTGGCCAGCGGAGGAAATGTGCTGGACTACACTGAGGTGGATAAGTCAGAAGGCATGATCCAGTTTGTGGCGGATTTTCTGAATCCGGCTGGACAAATGCTTAAGTCACGGTTGACATTTACAGCCAATGAAGATGGTAGCGTGCGCCAACTATTTGAGAACTCATCGGATGGAGGCAAAACCTGGACAGCTGGTTTTGACGGGTTATATGTCAAGAGAAGTGAGGATTAAACTTCTTATTTCGATGGTGTCTGGTTGGTGAAAGCAACATTATTCTGACAATGATTCCTGATCCTTTTTCTTAAAGGGGTTGGCCTTCTTTCCGGCTTCTGAGATACCATCGGCGACCTTAGAGCCGGCAGTTTTGATGCCCTCCCATCCGGAGCGGATGGTGTCAGCTCCGGCTTTTCGGGTGGCTTTTGCCAATCCGCCAATAATTCTACCGGAAGAGGCTATAATAATGGTTCGGAGCTCTTTGGTGGCACCTTGAAAGGCTTCTTTTCTAAGGGACGAACGTGTTGCAACTTCATTACAACCGCAGTACCGTTTGGCCAAATGACCTACTCTAAGCGTCAGAAAAGCATTAGTTGATCCTTCCAATAGAGAGTCCAGTACGATATGCGCTGTTGGACCAATGACTGGAATGGATCGGCCAGCTGAACTTTTAAGAAATGAACTAATCACTGGCTCAATTTGCTGCGAAATGTCCAGGTCTTCGATTTCTGATGCCAGGAAACTTGCTCCCGCTACATTCGCATATAGATATGCTATTTCTCTAAGTGTCGGTCGCTGATAGTAGATATGCGCCACCTTCCAAACCATTCTTGATTGAGTGGCCAGTATGGTCAAAGCATCCAGTTTACCATTCTGAGAGACGGATGTGGTTAGAAACACTGCGGTGGCAGTTTCATGAATTGCCTTTGAAGCTTCTTTGTCCAAAACTTTCAGACTTTCATCAATCGATTCAGTCGTTACCGGAATGGCCCCTGCTTGCTTTAGGATTTTATTGGTCTTTAGCCGACGTAGTATTTTAAGCTGGTATTTCTTTAGCTCTTCTTCAGATTGAGGAAGCGTAAGTGGCTTTGGCAATTTGGCATAAAGGATAAATGGCCAGCAAATAAGCCCGAGCGTAAGGGTGACTAATGCCAGGAGAAGAACATTCGCAGCAAGTTCATTATTGGCTCTCACCATTAGGTAAACACCCGAAATTTGATTCACCATAAACAGAACAAAACCAAGAATCACAAGGATACTTAGTGGTAAAACGAGCTTCTTTATTGATCGGATCATTTGAATGTGCTGTTGGAGAACGTGTTATTTCTCACGGCTGTAAGCAGATGAGGTTTCAATTCCTGACTAAATGTGGCAAAATCACGACTTACTTTTACCCGAGTACAGATTCCGTTTTCATATATATACTCGTTTGTACCATCAGGTGATACCAGCTTGTATGTATGTTCGCCTACCTTCTCGAACGTAAGGTATCTACCAAAGTAAGCTGAGAACACTTTCTTGTTATGATGCGGCTCTTCAAAATAGACCTCAGACACGGATTCCTTGATCTCGTGTTCGTTGATTTTGGTCGCAATTCCATCAATAATGAGTTCATAAAAGGAGCCTTTATTAGACAATTTGGTTCTTTTTTGATCACTTCCATTGAGTGTATTGAAACCCGTTCCGGTTTGTAGAATACCATCCCTAAAACTCTCGACAAGTTCATATTCCACCTCAAATTTGAAAATAATCCGAAATTCCGTTTTGGTATTTAGGTTGTATGTAACCGAGCCATTGGCCAGTTTTCTTTCTACACTGGTTACCCCCATCGATTCATCATTTCGAATCACATCATAGAGCAATGTTTGTCCGAAAACAGACGAAACTGTGAAGAAAATTAAACCGGCTGTGGTGAGATGTAGTTTCAAATGTGATGATTAGTTAAATTCAAAGTAGGACGGTTCTCCTAAATTAATCAATTTCAGAACGTAATCAATTGTTTTCATGCGATCACAAAACATATCCTTTCAAAACAACGACGGAAAAAAGCTATCCGGCATAATCGATTTTCCATTAATAGGTAAGCCGAAAAGCTATGCCATTTTCGCTCATTGCTTCACCTGTTCTAAAAACCTGAAAGCTGTGGATAACATCTGTAGTTCACTGACGATGACAGGCATCGCTGTTTTGCGGTTTGATTTTACCGGTCTGGGACAAAGTGATGGGGCATTTGAGGAAACGAATTTCTCATCTAATCTGGATGATTTACGGGCTGCTTACCGTTTTATGTCGGACGAGTTTGAAGGTCCTAAAATCATGATTGGCCATTCATTGGGTGGTGCTGCGGTACTCCATGTAAGTGGCGAACTGGATGCTGTACAGGCGGTGGTCACCATTGGCGCACCTTCAAATCCAGAACATGTAAAGAAGTTGTTCAAAGAAAGTGCTGAAGAGATAGAGAAGACTGGTGCAGCAGAGGTAAATATTGGCGGACGCCCATTTAAGATTCAGAAGCAGTTTTTAGAGGACTTATCAAAAAGGAAATCAGCTGACGTAATCAAGGAGTTGGATAAAGCATTGCTCGTCTTACATTCTCCGCAAGACAACATCGTGGGAGTACAGAATGCAGCTGAAATCTACGATGCAGCCATGCATCCAAAAAGCTTTATCTCTTTGGATGGTGCAGACCACTTGATGACCAACTCAGAAGATTCAGCCTATGTGGGGAGCATCATCAGCCCGTGGGCCACGCGCTATGTGGATTTCGATGAGACTCATAACCTGGCACCAGAGGGAGAAGTCTGGACGCGTTTGTCAGGAGAGAAATTCTTAACGGAAATCACTGCGGGAAAACACCTGCAGGTGGCGGATGAACCAGAAGGAAGTGGCGGAACGGATTATGGGCCATCACCCTATGGGTACTTGCTCAGTGCGCTTGGTGCCTGTACGGCCATGACGCTGAGAATGTATGCCAACTACAAAAAGATCAAACTGGATGAAGTAGAGGTAAAACTAACTCACGATAAAGTACACGGTAGTGATGGAGAACAAACAGAGTCGGATAAAGGAAAAATTGATCAGATTAAGCGGTTCATTCACCTGGAAGGAGATTTGTCTGACGCTGAGCGTAAGCGCTTAATCGAGATTGCAGATAGATGCCCTGTGCATAAAACATTGGAGGGGAGACCAAAAATTATCACGGAAGAAGCGAGCTAGGTTATTACCTTTGTCAACAATCACTTGCCTTCGATTTTTTTTAGTTGCTCAAAAAGTCCGTATGAAGTCCACGTTTTTAATTGGAGTATTAATCTCTCTGGTGTCCCATAGTTTATTTGCACAGCAGGACTTTGGAGATAGTTTTTTTCTTGATGCGAGAATTTTCGTGGATACAATGGAATACCGCTGGTCCAGTGATCTTCTTAAAAGAAATGAGAAAGAGATGCTTCCCTTTAGGTATGGTCAGGAAAGCGAGGTAGCGGAAGTATACTTAATGTTTGATGAAGAATCTCCGGTAACTGGTGTTTCCTTAATTCCATCTGGTGACTTCACTCAGGTGGATTCACTCATACTTTTTAGAGATTACGCCCGATTCAAAGTTCAGTTCAACTCACTTACAAACTCAGACTTTTTAAAATTCACGTTTCGAGTAGCAGTGGACACGATAGAGGAGCTGGTCGAACTGCCACTTTTTCCGTACACCAAAACATATGTGGAGTTGTATCCAAATATCGATGAGCTGTACATCGGTGAGGAAAAGGTTTTTGAGCTCACGAGTAACAATGTCGAAAACATTATCCCTGACAATCGCTGGTCAGATGGCCTGCCGATCAACTATCGGGTGACTAAGGATGGCCCAAGGCTGTTGCTGCATCTTTTGCCGAATAAGCTGGGAACTCAAAGGATAGAAGTTCCCTTTAAACTTCGAAAACCACTCAGAGAGGCAGGGACGTTAAACTACGAATTGGATCCACTGGTTTACGATTTCAGTATCAAATCAGGTCGATTAGTTTTCCTCAAGTTTGATCAGCAAGAGATTACACCTAAAGAAGACAAAACAGAGCCGATCGAAGTTCAAATAGAGAACAACCGCTTTTTGCGTTTGAATAAAACCTATCGGATAGAAAACCAGGAAGATGCAGGAGGGCCATTGATAGCTGAACTCTATACCAAAGCTCGATTGAATAATGACAAGGTACTTTGCGTGATCCGACCTTATGCTTTTCACCGGCAGTCTGAGGGCTATTTATATATTAAAGAGGGAGATGACTCACGGTTTGTAACCAATGTGGACATTACGCCCAAAACCAATATTAAGTCCATCTATGTGCAGCGCGAGGGCAAGGATTGGAAAAAGTCTAATGTGGTGTATCCCGGTGAGACCATCAATATTAAGCTGGAGGGTGAAGGCCTACACAAAGCAAACTTTAGCTTTCCCGGAGCCAATAATCTGGACTATGACTCCTTGATCAAGAATGAGCATATCAGCCTTTTCCGAATCAAAGTGCCTCTCACAATCAATTCTAACAACATTGATATTTTCAACCACAATGAATCAACGGGATCGTCCCTTCGGGTAGAGGAATATCAGCGACCCAGAGATCTGGATTTTATTGATCTGGATTTCGGCACACGACAAGTCACTGTAGCCGATGTGGATAAGCCGATATACTATGAAGAAACGCTCACTGATTTGGTCTTTGATTTTCAGCGATCTCAAATAGATGACGGAGATCTCTATGGGAAGCAGTATTTGACTATTAAAGTCAAAATCTCCAATAAGAAAGGAAATTTGATTGAACTCTACCAGTTTGACGAAGTAGTCGTCTGTCCAAATGAAGCTTCTCCAAGATTTGTTAATTATGAAAGCAAGGACTGCCGCGGAG
>JAMWZA010000042.1 GCA_024305105.1 Marinoscillum sp. | reverse complement strand
CTGGAACAGTACTATGAAATTGATCCGAAGAATAGCTGGATGTTAGCAGCTAAAGAAAAGAACCTACCGATGGTCGTTCCTGGATGGGAAGACTCTACCATGGGCAACATCTTTGCTTCTTATTGCATCAAAGGAGAGCTGAACCCAAGCACCATGAAATCCGGAATTGAGTACATGACGTTTCTTGCCGATTGGTATTTAAAAGAAGCAGGATCAGAAGGTATTGGCTTCTTCCAGATCGGTGGAGGTATTGCTGGCGACTTTCCGATTTGTGTGGTTCCGATGCTTTACCAGGATCTGGAACAGGAGCAGGTTCCTTTCTGGAGTTATTTCTGCCAGATTTCTGACTCTACGACCAGTTACGGTTCTTATAGTGGAGCAGTTCCTAACGAAAAAATCACTTGGGGAAAACTGGATGCCGATACACCAAAGTTTATTGTGGAATCTGACGCGACAATTGTTGCGCCATTGATTTTCGCTTACGTTTTGGGGTGGTAATCAATACTTGATTTTCGGTTCCAGTTCACCTTTCATAAAGAGGTTGTAGTCAGAGCAGGAAATGTACGGCTTACCTTCTGAGTAAGGACATGTTTGATAAAGGGTCTCAAAGGGCCCTTTTTTAAATACCACACCTTCCCCTTTACAAACAGGACAGAGTATTTTTTCCATTCCCCCACAGTCAAACTCGCCACTTGCCATGTCTTCCTGCATGTTTTTTGCTCTTTCTTTAGAGCTGTCAATGTACGCATCCTCTGCGAGATTTAAGGTTTCTACAGCATCGTCATAGAACCTTCCCCGAGTTCCTTTTAGTTGGATGTATTTATTCAGCCAATTGATGCTTTGCTTGTATTTTTTGAGGTGGAAACTATTCTTTCCAAAATAATAGGCCAGATCAGTTGGTACTGACGTGATGTTTTTGAGCACATATGAAAAGCCTTCGTTGGCCTTTTCATATTCTCCTATATTCATGAGATCGACAGCCTCATCAATCTTTTTAGAGAAGAAGCCATCAACTGGGGTTTGCGCTGAAAGCGAGACAACCAGAAGTAAAAGGAGAACGCTAGGAATTATTTTCATGAATTAGTATTACTGGCAAAGACTACAAATTTAACGGCCTTCTTGAGAACTTCGTATAAAGCTATGTCAGTGATCTTTTGTTAGCCAATTGAATCACCGTAAATTCGTAAAAAAGTGTTGTAATATGGAAAAAACATTAACCCAAGATCAACTTACCCCTGAAAATGTTGATTTTCTGCCTATCAATGGCACAGATTACCTCGAACTCTATGTCGGAAATTGCAAACAAGCTGCTCATTTTTATAAAACAGCTTTTGGCTTCCAGGACTTAGCGTACGCGGGATTGGAAACTGGTCTTAAGGACCGTGAGTCCTATGTATTGGTTCAGGACAAGATTAGATTGGTACTAACGACTCCTCTTAAGTCAGGAACGGAGATCGGAAAGCATATAGACAAGCATGGTGATGGTGTGAAAGTAGTAGCGCTTTGGGTAGACGATGCCCGATTGTCCTACGAAGAAACCATGAAGAGAGGAGCGAAATCCTTTATGGAGCCAGTAGTAGACAAAGATGAACATGGCGAAGTGGTCAAGTCCGGTATTTACACATATGGTGAGACAGTTCACTTATTTGTAGAGCGAAAGAAGTACAACGGCGTATTTCTTCCGGGATATAGAGGACTAAAGACAAGCTATCATCCATCGAGTGTCGGGTTGAAATATGTAGACCACATGGTGGGAAATGTAGGCTGGGGAGAAATGAAAACCTGGGTCAGTTTCTACGCTGATGTTCTGGGTTTTACTCAGTTAGTGTCATTCGACGATAAGGACATCTCTACGGATTATACCGCCCTTATGAGTAAGGTGATGAGCAATGGTAATGGTCGCATTAAGTTCCCAATTAATGAGCCTGCTGAAGGCAAAAAGAAGTCGCAAATTGAAGAGTATCTGGATTTCTATGAAGGTGCTGGAGTGCAGCATATTGCCGTGGCTACTGATAACATTATAGAAACCGTGACGGAACTGAGAAATAGAGGGATCGATTTCTTAAGAGTTCCCGCAACCTATTATGAGGAGTTGCTCGATAGAGTAGGAGAGATCGATGAAGATCTTGAACCACTTAGAGATCTGGGTATCCTTGTGGATCGGGATGATGAAGGTTACTTATTACAGATTTTCACTAAGCCGATAGAGCCAAGACCAACGCTCTTTTTTGAGATTATACAGAGAAAAGGTGCTAAATCTTTTGGAAAAGGGAACTTTAAGGCGTTGTTTGAAGCTATTGAAAGAGAGCAGGAATTACGAGGAACCCTATAATATTTAAGGGTTTCGGCGTTCGTAAGTAGAGTGTCTTATCGATGCGGTTTCTGTTGGTAGGATGGAATTGAAAAGCAAGGTTATCCAGTGTGATTCTGGCCTGCCTGATTAGGTGTAATTGGAGCGAGGGTTCGTTCCGGAAAAGTAAAGTTATGCAAATGAAGTACTGTTTATTGGCGTTTCTAATGGTTGGGTTCGTGATGCTGGGCAAAGCGCAAAACACCAGGGATGTTCAAAGTCCTAAGCCTCCAGCTCCCAAGTATCAGGCATTCAAAAAAGAAAAGAAGGGCTTTCTGTTCGGCTTGTTTAAGAAGAAAAAGAAGGTGGAGATAAAAACCCATGCGGAAGAAGTAGCCGATTTTAGAAAGCGCATGGAGAAGCTGCAGCAGGAAAAAGCTAAAGCAGCAGAAGAGTCGAACAAGCCGCAGTACACCAATCCATTGTATTTCGGTCATAAAAAGCCTCCGAAGAAACGTCCCAATGGGAAAAAGAAATTTTGTAAGGAATGTGGCTTAAGGCATTAGCTAAATGAACTTATCCAACCTAATTGAGTCCACTAATCTGAAGCCTACCGTCAACGGTCAGGATATTGACTTTCTGATCAGAGAAGCTAAAGATTTGAAGGTGTTCGGGGTTTGTGTGCCTCCATTTTGGGTGAAGCGAGCTTCCAGAGAACTTGAGGATTCAGACTTGTCTTTGATTACGGTGATTGGGTTTCCTTTGGGATACCAGATGACTGAGACTAAAATGGAGGAGGCAAAATTAGCCCTTAGAGATGGTGCCAACGAGTTGGATCTGGTGATGAACATTTCAGCGTTTAAAGACGGCATGCCCTGGCCAAAAATTGAGTTTGCTAAAATGTCAAAACTAGCCCATGAAAATGAGGCTCTCTTGAAAGTGATCATCGAAGTTGGTTATCTTTCGGATGCAGAAATAGTAAAGGCGGCAAAATTATGTGCTGACGCTGGAGTCGATTTTGTGAAAACCTCCACAGGCTTTGCGTCAGACGGGTCCGTTTCCGAGCACCATGTTCGTTTGTTGAGAGAGGTTTTGCCTTCCAATGTAGGAATTAAGGCGTCAGGAGGAATTAAGACAAAGGAACAGGCTGAATCTCTCGTGCGCGCGGGCGCAGACCGAATTGGGACATCTAACGCTCGCCAACTTTTAATTGACTAAAACCCATGGCTGTTAAGATCAAAGTAATAGGAAAAGTACAAGGAGTATTTTTTAGAGCATCCACCAAAAACACAGCGGAGAACTTAAGACTAACGGGTTGGGTAATAAATGAACCGGATGGCTCAGTGAGCATTCATGCCGAAGGTAAGAAAACAGATGAGTTAATCAATTGGTCAAAAAGTGGTCCTGAATTTGCCCGGGTAGATGACCTGGAGGTTTGGGAAGTTCCTGATGAAGGGTTTACTACGTTTGAAATACGCCGTTAACTAAGCCGCTTTCAACATCTTATTTCTGGTGATTTTCAAATTGAAGTGATCCAGAATTACTCTTCTAATCGCATAATATAAGAACTTATTGTTCATGCCCTGTCTTAGGATGCAGGCTTTTAGAATGGATCGGTACACTTCAGGCTTAGTGCAAAAATACTTCACCCACTCATCAAACGAATCTGACCAGGCTTCAGCATATACTTCATAATGCGATCTGCCATCCCAGATGATTTCTAGTTGATTGTTTCCTCTTTCGTAGCGATAGACTGCAGACAGGATTGCGTAAAGTTCTTGTAAGAAAGAGTAGTCGTATTCCTTGATACCTTTCAGTTTGATGATAAAGGCATCTTCCAGTCCCATAGGGTTCTCGAGAAGCATGTAGGTTTTGTAGGCCACTTCTACCCATCTCTTGAGCAATTGAGGTTCTACAAAACCTTGTGCGGCTCTGAGGATGGTGTTCTTATCTTGGTCGAAGTATTTGTCCTGATACTGCATAAAAAAAGGAACGGTTATTCACCGTTCCTCAAAGTTATAAATAATGTGTTAATTCTCCTCTATTGTGGCTCCAATACAAACTCCCAGGTTCCGTAAAAACCTGCAGTTCTAGCTCCTGGATCTTCAACGCTAAAAGTCAATGTAAGAACCGTAGGTGTGTCAGGATTGTCCAACTGAGCAGACATTTCTATACCATCATGCGTACGAACGATTGTTCCTGTGTTCGGCGCCTCTTCGGTTCCTGCAAATGTCCAGGAAGGATTTTCTCCCCATACATCGGAAGCACCATCGTCTGTTGGTACACCTGATACAGTATAAGATCCTACGTCCAAATCATTGTTGTACGAGAACGAAATCGAAAAACCATCCCATTCGGTTCTGTTGGCATCATCAAATTCAACAGAAGTAGGCACCCATACATTGGAAGCAATTGCTGCAGCAACTTGATCTCTTTCGTCTGGATCTTCTCCTCCTTTTTTCTTCTTACAAGAGATGAAGATGATTAAAGAGCAAAATACTAAGGCAGTTAGTAGTTGTGTGAATCTTTTCATAATTCAATTATGTGATAATAAGTCTAGTTAAATTTTAGCAGCTTCTCCAAAAGTATAGGATTTAATGGATTAAACCTATCACTATTTGGTGTAACGTGTATTTTTTCGTGCAAACCACCTAGAGAACGATTACTAAAGTCAACTTAGTATTTTTCTACTTGAAATTTTCGATGGAAATGTTTCTTTGAGCTTCTTTTATCTCAAATTCTTGATTAGAAGCTACAATGATGGTGGAATTTCCTTTCACCGACTGAATGAGCGCATGATACCATTTTTCACCTTTAGAGTCCAGATTGGAGGTAGGCTCATCGAGAAAAATAACTTTGGCATCATAAAAAAAAGCAAGTGCCAATCGGAGCCTTTGCTTCATGCCTGATGAGAATTCCTGAATGATTTTATTTTCACTTCCTGTTAATCCAGACTTTTCGATGATGTCGGAAAATGGAATTTTTGGATGTTTGAACCTGGCGTGAAATCGCAGATGTTCGATTAGTGTAAACTCTTCTATGATATTCTGATATGGGGCTACGAAGGAAAAATCAACCTGAAGATCATCTGTTGTCTCGTTGTAGTTAACCTGACCTTCGGATGCGGTTGTAAAGCCACTGATAATTTGAAGAAGTGTCGATTTTCCCGATCCATTATGTCCAGTGATCGATACCATTTCACCGGACTTTATCTGAAAATCCAGGTTTCGGAATATCCAGTTTCGATTGTACTTTTTCCCAATATTTTTTAACTCAATATCCATTTTTATTCCTGACCACCCCGCATTAATCCTCTACTGGAATCTTCAATAAAGCGGATGATTTCATCTCGCTCCAATGAAGGCTTTAATTCTGTTTTTATTTTCTCCAGGGCATCGGTATTGTTTAATCCAGACACATAAAAAATACGGTAAATGTCCTGAAGCTCATTGATTTTCTCATTGGTAAACTCACGCCGGCGGAGACCAATCGAGTTGACACCCATATATGAGAGTGGGTCCCTGGCGGCGGTGACATAGGGCGGAACATCCTTCCTGACCAGCGATCCGCCAGAGATCATGGCATGAGCGCCTATTTTAGCAAATTGATGAACAGCAGTAGTACCTCCCAAAAAAGCGTGCTCGCCAATATGAACATGGCCGGCCATCTGCACAGCATTGGCCAATATCACATGATCTCCGATCACGCAATCATGAGCCACATGAGTGTAGGCCATTAAAACCACATGAGCTCCGATTTCCGTATTGGATCGGTCAAGAGCCGTACCACGGTTGATGGTCACGCATTCTCTGATTATGGAATTGTCACCAATAGTGACGAGTGACTTCTCTCCCTGAAACTTAAGGTCTTGTGGTTCCCCTGCGATAACCGCTCCAGGATAAATCTGGCAGTTATTTCCGATTCGTGCACCGGCCTTAATGGTTACATTTGGGCCAATGGTGCATCCATCTCCGATGACCACATCCTCGTCAATAAAGGAAAACGGCTCAATCGTTACAGATTGCCCAATCTTGGCGTCTGGATGAATGTAGGTCAGGTTTTGACTCATAAATCTTTACGTACGATGCTTGCAGTCATGATTCCCTCACAGACGAGATTGTTGCCAACGAAGGCTGCACCCTTCATTTTTGCAAACCCACGTCTTATAGGTTGCATCAGTTCGAGTTTCATTACCAGAGTGTCTCCCGGCACGACCATCTTTCGAAATTTAAAGTTTTCAATGCCGAGAAAGTAGGTCCAGTAGTTTTCTGGATCAGGAACAGTGTTTAGTACTAGAATCCCGCCGATTTGGGCCATGGCTTCTACTTGTAAGACTCCAGGCATTACGGGGTTTCCCGGGAAGTGACCAGAAAAAAACGGTTCATTCATGGTTACATTCTTGATCCCAGCGACTTGTTCGTCATCCAGATGAAAAATTTTATCAATTAAGAGGAATGGATACCGATGTGGAAGAATCTTGGAGATTTTATTGATGTCCAGAACCGCCGGAACCTTGGGGTCATATTGTGGGATATTCACATGACTTTCTTCCGCCATGATTTTCTTCAGTTTCCGCGCAAAGGCAACGTTGGTGCTGTGTCCCGGACGTGCTGCGAGAATTTGCCCTTTTAATGGTCGGCCTACCAGGGCCAGATCTCCGAGAACATCCATCAGTTTATGTCTGGCGGGCTCGTTTGGATAATGAAGTGCTTCATTGTTGAGAATGCCCGGCTCATAGTGATCAACCTTGGCTTTTCCAAGCAGTTTTGACAAATGTTCGATTTCTGACGTCTTCACTTTTTTATCGACCACCACAATGGCATTGGTCAGATCGCCACCTTTAATCAGCCCGTTTTTGTGCAACTCTTCCAGCTCATGAAGGAAACAGAATGTTCTGCTTTTGGAAATATTGGTAACAAAGTCTGATAAACTGTTTAATGAGGCGTGTTGACTGCCGAGTATTTTGGAGTTGTAATCCACCATTACCGTGACGCGGTAATCATCTAATGGCAAAGCGGCGATCTCTACATCTTGCTCTTTGTCCTGGTAGAAGATGCTTTCCGGCACTTCAAAAAAGTTTCTTTGAGCATTTTGCTCTTTTATTCCGGCCTTTTGGATGGCTGTAACAAATTCATGTGCACTTCCATCCATTATGGGAGCCTCAGCATTGGAGAGCTGAATCAGGATATTGTCGATCTCTAAACCGACCATTGTGGCTAATACATGCTCGATGGTTTGAACCTGAGCACCATCTTTTTCTAAGGTTGTTCCGCGATTAATAGCGACTACCAGGTCAACATCTGCTGGAATAATCGGCTGATCATCAAGGTCCATACGCTGGAACTTGATGCCATGGTTTGCTCTGGCAGGGATGAACGTAATGGTGCATTTCTCTCCAGAGTGCAGGCCCACGCCACTTAAACTGACAGATTCTTTGATGGTTTGCTGATAGAGTTTCATATGCTGAAATCAACCGGTATCATTTGCCGGACATCAAATTTAGAATTTTTCCTTCAAGTTCGTCAATCTTCCTGGTAAGCTCAGGCAACTTCCGATATATCGAATACGCTTTTAAATATTCTTGTCGATCGATAGCCGGAACTCCAAATAAGATTTGATCGGATTTGGTGTTTTTGGTTATTCCCGATCGGGCACCTACTTTGGTAAAATCGGCAATTTCAATATGGCCTACGGTTCCTACTTGTCCGCCAATCATTACCTGTTTTCCTACCTTGGCGGAGCCAGAAATACCGGTTTGTGCCGCGATGACGGTGTTTTCGCCCACAGTGACATTATGTGCTATTTGAACCAGGTTATCAATTTTCACCCCATCACCAATTTGTGTTGTACCGACAGTTGCACAGTCTATGGTCGTGTTGGCTCCAATGTCTACATGGTTGCCAAGTGCGACATTACCGATTTGGGGGATGTTGGTATAGGACCCATCTTGCTTCGGAGCAAAACCAAAGCCATGTGAGCCAATAACCGCACCGGCCTGAATGCTGCAGGATTTTCCAATGACCGAATTTGGATAAATTTTTACACCCGGGTAGATGATTGTATTATCTCCGATGATACTGTGATCACCAATATAGGCATGAGGATAGATCTTCACCCGATTGCCTAGTTGTACACCTTCGCCTAAATAAGAAAAAGCCCCAAGGTAACAGCCTTCACCATACGAGGTGTTTTCACCTTGAAAGGATGGTTGTTCCAAACCTTTCTTGTCCAGACTAGTCAGGCGTTGATAAGTCTCCAAAAGTGCGGTGAAAGCCAGGTACGCATTGTCAACTTCTATCCGAACCAGATTTTTTGGGACGTTGGTGCCCTCAAAGCTTTTGTCAACTAAAATAGCTGAGGCATTGGTGGTGGAGAGGTGTTTTTTATATTTTGGATTCGATAGGAACGTTATGCTTCCTTTTTGTGCGTGTTGGATTTCACTGATAGAAGTAATTTGCTGTTGTACATCTCCAATGACACTTCCAGACAATAGCTGGGCAATTTCTCCGGTAGCTAATTCAAATGATTTCATCTATTGGAATAAATCAGTAGGCAGTTTAAGATTTTTTGGGAAGCAGATGTAGTGCTTCTTCACAATCTTGCTCATGGCTTTGATGTTAGGCAGGTCAGAAGCTTTGGCCACATCCACGATTTCTCCAGATTTCATTAAAATATTGATGCTCCCACCCTTTGGGATGTATGCCGCATTACTGATAGCGTCTTTCTGCAGGAAATACTTAGACTCAGACTGGTTGTAACCGCTTTTTACGATGGCCTGTTGAACGGTTTCTACGACTTCAGAGGAGAATTTTTCGCTGGATAACTTGATGCCAAACAAACGTCTCGTCAACAAACCATGACTCAGGCTACTAAGAACCGAGTCTTTGTGGGATTGCCACATTTTAATAGAACCCCAGATATCAGTATCATCCAGCATGGTAAATATGCCCAGCAGGTCTGGATCATCCTGAAAGTCATTTCCAGTGATGTCACGTTCCATGAAAATGGATAGGGCAGGAGTCGCTGGGATGTCTTTTCCTGACTGAGTTAGCTTTTTTGCTCGCTTAATTAACAAGATCAACATGGCTTCAGCCGCTACGGAGGTTTTGTGCAGATACACCTGCCAATACATGAGCCGTCGTGCACTGACGAAATTCTCGATGGAGTAAATGCCTTTTTCCTCGACGACCAGTTGATCGTCAACCACATTGAGCATTTTAATGATGCGCTCCGCTCCGATGGTGCCTTCGTAGACGCCGGTAAAAAAGCTGTCTCTTTTTAAATAATCCAGACGATCCACATCGAGCTGACTGGATACGAGTTGGTGCAAGAATTTGCGATGGTAAGTGCCAGTAAAAATTTGTTTGGCCAACTCGAGTCGTCCACCAAATTCCTTGTTAAGCCGATCAAAAATCCAAAGAGATATTTGTTCGTGATGAACTCCTTTGAACAAGGAAAATTCGAGTGTGTGTGAAAAAGGACCATGCCCAACATCGTGTAGGAGAATGGCGACTAATGCGGCTTCATACTCGGCATCAAAAATCATGACACCTTTACTCCGCAGTGTGTCGAGGGTTTTTTGCATCAAATAAGTGGCACCAATCGCATGGTGAAACCGAGTGTGATGCGCACCAGGATAGACCAGATCAGTTAAGCCAAGTTGTTTGATTCTTCGTAATCGCTGGAAGTACGGATGCTCAATGATATCAAAAACTAAATCATTAGGTATGTTGATAAACCCATATACCGGATCATTTAGAATTTTCTTTTTGTTCAAAACAGCAATCGGTTTAGTTTTTGATGGTACTATGCCAGAGGATTACGATCTTTAATTTAATAAATGTTAAAAGCGTTCGTTTTCCTACTATTGTGTAAACTTAGTTTAGAATAACACGTCTAGCAGATAGGAAGTCAAAAAATCCTCATTAAGAATTACTTAACAAACGTAAATGCAGCAGTATCGAATACTTTGGGCCGATGATGAAATAGATTTATTAAAGCCGCACATTCTTTTTTTAGAAAGCAAAGGGTTTGCGGTGACACCTGTCAATAGTGGGGCAGACGCCCTGGACGAGATCGATCAAAGTGCTTTTGATATTGTCTTTCTGGATGAAAACATGCCTGGAATGACGGGGCTGGAAACGCTGAACTACATCAAGTCATCACATCCAAACCTGCCCGTGGTGATGATTACCAAAAGTGAGGAAGAGGAGATCATGGAAGAGGCGATCGGAGCGAAGATTGCGGATTACCTGATCAAGCCACTCAATCCCAATCAAATACTCTTAAGTGTTAAGAAACTGCTCGATAACAAGCGAATTTTTTCGGAGCATACCAATCAGGGTTACCTGCAGGAGTTCCAAAAGCTGACCATGGATCTGGAAGATTTGGGCGATTTTGATGGCTGGGCCGACTTGTACCGAAAGCTGGTTTACTGGGATCTACAAATTGATGAGACAGAGGACAAGAGCATGCATGACATTCTGAATGATCAAAAGTCTCAGGCTAATCTGCGCTTTTGTGATTTCATCGAAGATAACTATTACGATTGGTTGAATAACCCGGATGTCGACCGGCCGCTTATGTCGCATCAGGTGATGAAAAAGCGTGTGTTTCCATTGCTGAAGTCGGGAGATCCGGTGTTTATGATTGTGATTGACAACCTTCGCTTTGATCAGTGGGAAATCATCCAGCCAGATATCGCCGAGCTTTTTGAAGTCGTCAATAAGGATCACTACTATTCGATATTGCCGACTACCACGGCCTATGCCAGGAATTCACTTTTTGCAGGAATGATGCCTTTGGATATAGCCAAGAAACATCCTAATCTGTGGGAAAGCGAGGATAGCGATGAAGGAAAGAACCTGCACGAGGAAGAACTGTTAGGCAAAAACATTGAACGTGAGAAGCTAGATATCAAGTATTCCTATCATAAGATCATTCGAGCCCATGAGGGAAAACAGCTCGTTGACAATGTGAAGAATCTGATGAAAAATCAGCTAAACACCATCGTTTACAATTTCGTGGACATGCTGTCTCATGCGCGCACCGACATGCAGATGATACGTGAGTTGGCACCAGATGAATCGGCTTATAGAAGCATTACCAAATCATGGTTTCAGCATTCTTCGCTGTACGATTTGTTGAAGTTTTTGGCCAATCAAAACGTGAAAGTAGTCATCACCACTGATCACGGCACCATTCGCGTGAAAAAGCCTTATAAAATCATTGGGGACCGAAATACCAACACAAACCTTCGCTACAAGGCAGGTAAGAACCTGGCTTTTGATGAGGAAGGGGTGATGTATACACGCGATCCGGATGAGTTTCGATTACCAAAAGTGAATGTGAGCACTTCTTTTGCGTTTGCGCGAGAAGACTTTTTCTTTGCCTACCCAAACAACTTTAACTATTACGTCAACTTCTATCGCGACACATTTCAGCATGGGGGTATCAGCATGGAGGAGATGATTATCCCGATTGTGGAACTGGAACCAAAATGAGACAATTTACAGTAAGCGCTGAGAGCGAACTACCTGCAATATCAGAGGAGATAGTTGCTCTGCTGGATGATGTGCAAATCGTCTGTTTTCAAGGTGAAATGGGGGCTGGAAAAACCACGTTTATCAAGGTAATCTGCGAGCAACTAGGCGTAGTGGATGCCATGAGTTCGCCTACGTTTTCAATTATCAACGAATACCGGGATCAGGAGGATTATCCGATTTATCACTTTGATTTTTACCGGGTAGAAAAGCTTGAAGAGGCACTTGATATTGGAGTGGAAGAATATTTTTACTCTGGAGATTTATGCCTGATTGAATGGCCGGATAAGATTAAGCCGCTGATTCCTGAAAAACACCTCGAAATAAGTATTAAATTAGTAGGTGATAACTCACGAGAAATAACCATCAGATCCAATGGCTGATCAAATGAAATCTGGCTTTGCCCAGTTGGCGAGAGAGCAGAGTTTGTATCCTCAGGAAGCTCCGGCTAAGATAAAGAAAGGTTCTAAGTCTTTGTTCATCGGTGTGCCGAAGGAGGTGTCCTTGCAGGAAAGCCGTGTGGCTTTGAAGCCAGAGTCGGTAGAAGTACTGACGAGCAATGGCCATGAAGTCTGGGTAGAAGCTGGTGCAGGCGAGTCGGCACATTTTTCGGATAACGAATACAGCGAAGCGGGAGCCAAAATTGTAGAGAGTACGAAAGAGGTATTCAGTGCGCATACAGTCCTGAAAGTAGAGCCTCCTACCATGAAGGAAATCGATTACCTCAACAATGGAGCAACGATCATTTCTGCATTTCAGTCTGGGCGACAATCTGTCGAGTTTATTCATGCCCTCAACCAAAAGAAGATAACGGCCATAGCTTACGAGTTTATTGAAGATAAAGTAGGTGGTTTGCCGCTGGTACGTGCAATGAGCGAAATCGCAGGCAGTACAGTAATGCTCATCGCTGCAGAGCTGCTTAGCAACACCAACAATGGTCAGGGAGTGATCCTTGGTGGAATTACCGGAGTTCCCCCAACACATGTGGTGATCCTTGGAGCCGGAACAGTCGGTGAATATGCAGCCCGAGCTTCAATAGGTCTGGGCGTGGACATTCAGGTATTTGATAATCATATATATAAGCTCCGACGAATCAAACACGCTCTGGGACAGCAGATTCATACCTCTACAGTAGATAATGCAACACTCATGAGAGCCATTTCTAATGCTGATGTGGTCATTGGTGCCATTCGTGCGGAGAAGGGGAGAAACAAGTGTGTGGTCACAGAGGAAATGGTTAGTCAAATGAAGCCGGGATCAGTGATCATCGATGTGAGTATCGATCAGGGTGGTTGTATCGAAACCAGTGAAATGACCAGTCACAAGAAACCCACTTTCAAGAAGCATGATGTCATACACTACTGTGTGCCCAACATTGCCTCCAGGGTAGGTCGAACTGCTTCTATTGCCATCTCCAATATTTTTACGCCGATGCTACTGCATGCTGCTGATGCCGGTGGGATCGACGAAATGATCTTTAATCATGCATGGTTTATGAGGGGTGTTTATACGTATCGTGGTAGTATCTGCAACATCCATTTAGCCAGGAAATTCAACTTGGGCTATAAGGATTTGAACTTGCTGATGGCGGCAAGGTTTTAATCCATTGGTTCCTTAAATATTCCAACGATAGGTCTCAATCAATTAATTGCTACGATTAATTAGTTCAGCAATTTCTCTATCCAATTTAGGGAGGTGATTTGTCAGAATGGACCAAATCATTTCATCAGATATGCTATCATATGCATGGATGACTTGATTCCTTAAGCCAATAATAGCCCTTGCATTAGAAATTTGTGTGATATATTTTTCATCCCTTGTCAATATCCTGTTTACGGCTTCTCCAATAATTTCTAAGTCACGCTCAACAGCTCTTTTGAGCATTGTATTTCCTTTGTAAAGAAAGAAATCTGTTTCTCTGTGATCAAACTATCGATTTCTTCAATGGCTAACTTGATGTCATAGAGCCATTTCAGGATTTTTTCATCCATAAATCAATTCTTTGCTTCGGTTAATGGACCGTATGAGAATAGGGTTTTTCAAAGTCTGTTCTTCCACTAAATCCACTTCACGGCCCAACAAGCTTTTTAATTCATTTTTTAAGTTTAGGTAATTTTCGAAATAGCCAGATAGCTCAATAGGCTTGAATTTGACCAGAAAATCTATGTCACTGCCTTCTGTGAAGTTGGAATTTAGGGCAGAACCAAATAGGTAGAATTTATCTACGTTGTATTTGCTGCAGATTGATTTCAAATTGTCTATGTGATTCTCAATGACTTGCATATATCAAAGTTACCAAAATATCATGTACCAATTCTAAATCCATAGTCTCCGAAACACTCCTGGCATTGATTCTATACATTTGAAATGAAGGGGGTTGATAACAAGACAGTACTACATTTTTTCGACCTTGGCAATTTCAATCAACTCCTGCGCAAACTTTTCCGGTTCCTGATTAGGGATTTCATGGGTGGATTCGAAGAACCAGATGAATTGTTTATGATCTGCTTTTAGTTCGTTGAAGTAGTTATCAGCGATAACGTAATTAGCCGACAGGTCTTTTTTGCTATTAAAAAAGTAAATGGGGCAATCAAGTGCAGGGACTGTTTCAAAAACGTTGGTACTGGCTGCTTCCTGAAAGATAGGCATCCATTTGTCAGACCATTCTTCAAACAATGATTTTGGATAGGTTTTGACAGAGACTTTTTCATCTGAGTAATATGCAGTCCATTTTTTGAGATAGTATAACTCCTCCCAGGAAGCGAAGGGGATATGAATCCTATTCAGTTCTTCTGTTGCTTGGATATTTTGGTTTTTATTTGCCTTGGCCTTGAGTAACTCCAACGTTAGCCGATCTGAAGCATCCCCATAAATCATAGCACTTACTGAAATATAGGCATGTAACCGTTCTGGATAGTTTCTTGCATATTCCAGCCCGAGGAAGCCTCCCCATGAGAATCCCACCAGATAGAGCTTCTTTCTATCAAACCTCCGTAGCAGATAGTCCACCACTTCTTTTGTGTCGCTGTGCATCAGCTCCAGACTGATGGGCACATCAGATCCGTTCTAGGCTTTGGTGATGCCGGTACCTCGTTGGTCCCACTGTGCAACGATGAAATCCTTTTTAAGGTATTTGATAAATTTTTTTGAATAGGCTCTGGAGGAAAATCCGGGCCCTCCATGTAGAAAAAGGAGTAAAGGTTTCGTATCATCCTTTGAAACGGCACCAATCCATTGTTTGATGCGGCCTATTTGTACTCCTTCGTGAGTTTTTACACGCTGTTGCGCTGATAGGTGAAAAGTAATGAAGAGTAAGCAGAGTGTTGTGAGTAGACGAGTATGCATCGGTAATCTTTAGGAGTAGCTTATCAAAAACGGTGCCGACTATTCCACTTATAAAGAGCTCATTATTTAGAACGCACCAACTAATCCTCCCACTTCACATATTTGCGCCAGTTGTGCTGTTCCTTGAACCCAAGCACTTCACGAATCTTCCGGTTGGAAAATAGGGCTTCATGTCCTTTCAATTCACGAGTTAGAGGAACTCCTGGAAAGAACTGCTCGGCCAATTTCTTGCTAGGGATTATGGCACCATTGTGATCGTTTCCGGCATTGAATACTTCATACCCCAATCCATCTTTTTGGAGACACAAATCTACGATCTGTCCCAGGTCACGCGCATCGATGTAGCAAAAAGCATTTCTACGGCGTACTTCAGGATGTTTAAAATAGTGTGGGAAGAGCTCACTGTATTCGTGAGGTTCGATTACGTTACCGATACGCAAGGCGTAAATATCGATGCCTGAACGTAGTTGAAAACTTCGGGCAGTTTTCTCATTGACCACTTTAGACAAGCCATAGCTGTCCATAGGGTTAACGTCATAGTCTTCTTCCAAAGGAAGCGATTTAGGATCTATTTTACCATCTGCGAAGCAGATACCATAGGTCGTTTCAGAAGACGCGATGATGACTTTTTTGATACCCAATTTCACCGCTGCCTCTATCACGTTGTAGGTTCCGATGGTGTTGACTCTGAAGGTTTCATTGTCTGGCTTCAGTAGTATTCGGGGAACCGCAGCAAAGTGAACAACCGCGTCAAATTTAGGAATACCTTCACCAACCTCAAGCTCGTCTAATCCGGCATAGGAACTCATCGCATTAAACATCTGACCAGAATCTGTTATGTCAGCAGTCAGGTTGTCTACTCCAGGATGATCAAGAGGAGTTAAATCAATGTTCATTACGCGGTGTCCTTGATCCAATAGGTAGGGGATTACGTGTTTTCCTGCTTTTCCTGACCCGCCTGTGAAGAATAGACGTTTTCCAGTCATTAGTTCTGTGTTTTTTGTGATTGCAACTAATTAAATGTGTGCTGTGGAAGAGCACAACAACTATCAAAACAAGGAAAATCAAGGCAATGTTTTCTGTTACCATATTTGTTGCCTGATTCTGGAAATGACACCATAGATGGGTTTTTAGTGATTTTCAATCTCCTGTTTATTTGTTGCTAAAGCAAGAATGATTCCACCTAAAATTAGACTAATCGGTATTACTGTGTTTCCTGGCAATAATAAACCAGATATAATTGCTCCCACGATTCCCGCCCCAATCTTTAATGCAGCAAATTTATAGTTAAAATTCAGTTCATTTATGACCTTCTTTCGGCGTTCGATATTTATGTTAGTCAGTACTCTTAAAATGAGTTCTTCTGGTATTCCTTGTTTTTCAAGTCTCGCATAGATGATTTCATCATCCAGACCTGAACGTCGAAGTTTCATAGCCTCTGAATAGGCTTTTCCATAGTAATAACCAATAATCTATCAGGTTGTGCACTTCAAGCTTGGTAAGTACAGTTAAAACTAATGAAATTACTGCGTCAGGCAAGGAGGTACTTTCCAATGATCAGACGGACGCGCCTAGCGGTAGAGTAGGATTCAACGGTGAAAAATCCTGCGAGCTGACTATAAAACATAGATCAAATTTCCCCAGCACATACTTTCTAACAGCCAGGATAGTTCAAGGTCGAGTTTCACTGCACCCTGGCTGGAAACATTTTCCGATTTGACTAAGATTTAGTCGTTTCTGATGATTTCGAATTGACCCGGAGTTACCTTTATAGGATATGGAAAACCTTTCCCTAACACTTTCATGCTGTCTTTATTCAACCCTTCTTCATTCTCAAAACCACTATTTACTACGGCTTTAAACGATTCGTAGGAATCCCAAACAACTACGTTGACAAAATTGAATTTATTCTCGTTATTGATCGTTCGATAAAAAGTAGAGCTGACAAACCCTGGTTTAGTTTTGAAATATGCAATATAAGTGTCTCTTACTTCGATTGCTTTTTCTTCATATCCTTCAGGTACTTCTATAGAGTTAATTACGCTTATTTGTTTCATTTAAGGTAAGATCTTAGTCGGTTGGTCAAATGTGTATTGGGTTATAAGATGCATATAGATTATCCAAACCAGGAATAGAAAGATAATGTTAATTTTCAAAGAATCGCTTCAGCAACCGCCTACCTTCAGGCCATTTACCAAAGCCTGATTTCGGTTCGATATGTCCGGCACTTTCCAGAATGTTTAGCGTACACCGCCACGCTACGACCAACCGGGAAATTTTCCGGTAATCCATCCCCGGATCATCGCTACTGGCTACTACAATAGCGGGGAAGGGAAGCTTCTGACGTGGGATAGGGGAAAAATTCTTGATTTCGGGAATGCAGTCTGGATGCTCAGGATCGCTGGGAGCGACCAAAAGTGCACCTTTGACTTTTAAATTGTATTCGTGCACAGCATGCAGAAATGCCGTTACCCCGATACTATGTGCTGTAACGATCACGTCTGATCCCGCATGGCTTAACGTCTCACCAATTCGCTTGACCCAATCGGCTTTCTGCGGATTGAGCCATTCATCTTGTTCAATTCTTGAAAAAGTTTGCGGATCATCAGCTTCCCAGATGGTTTGCCAATGACCCGCTCTTGAATTTTTCCAACCTGGTATGTTCAGTGCTTTCATTTGTATAAGCATGTACCGCTAAACAAATTTGTCATTTCAACCGCAGGAGAAATCTTACTCTTTTCAACCAAATCGTAATAAGGAATCCAATCGAATGTTCCAGATGGATATCTCCACTAAGTAGCGATATGACATTTTTGTTAATTCTACTATTACCCCAAAGAAGCCAGACTCGCCTCAAGGGAAGCAATTTTACCCTCAGCATCAGCTTTCTTTTGTTGCTCCGTAGCAACGACCTGTTCAGGTGCGTTGTTTACAAAGCGCTCGTTGCTCAGCTTTTTCTCTACTGATTTTAGGAAACCTTTGGTGTACTCCAACTCTTCAGTGAGCTTTTTGCGCTCGGCCTCTACATCGATTTGCTCGGAAACGGGAACAAATAGCTCATGCGATTTCACTACGAAACTGAAGCAGTTTTCTGGTTTTTCGGTGGTGATGCTTGGAGCACTTACATTCGCAAGCTTGGTTAGCGAAGATCCCAGTTTCCTGATCACCGCTTCCTGGTCTGTCTTCACGGTCAGTTCCAGTTGCTCTTTCGGAGAGATACCTTTACTACTTCTAAGGTTTCTCACATTGGAAGTGATTTCGAATAGCAGTTCTGCTTCATCCAGGATCGCTTGATCAAACGATTGGGTAGCAGGCCACGATGCTTTGATCAGACAATCGTCTTCAGCTCTTTCTTTAATGCTGTGCCAGATCTCTTCAGTAATGAACGGCATAAACGGATGCAATAGTTTCACCACTTTCTCAAAGAATTCTAATGTCTTATCGAAGGTTGCTTGATCTATTGGCTGCTCATAGCCAGGTTTGATCCACTCCAGATACCAGCTGCAGAAGTCGTTCCATACCAATTTATAAACCGTCATCAGCGCATCCGATAGTCGGTACTTAGAAAAGTGATCTTCCAGTTCTGCTTTGGCCTGGTGGTACCTGTTTTCGAACCATTCGATAGCGACCGCATTTACCTCTGGTTGGGCATCAGACGTGGTTTCCCATCCTTTTACCAATCGGAAGGCATTCCAGATCTTGTTGGCAAAGTTTCTGCCTTGCTCTACCAGCTTTTCGTCAAACAATAAGTCGTTACCAGCAGGAGAGGAGAACAGCATGCCAGTTCGCACTCCATCCGCTCCATATTCTTTAATGAGGTCCAGTGGATCCGGAGAGTTACCCAAGGATTTCGACATTTTACGTCGCTGCTTATCCCTTACGATTCCAGTGAGGTATACATTTTTGAACGGCTTTTCGCCTTTGTACTCATATCCTGCAATGATCATTCGCGCAACCCAGAAGAAGAGGATTTCGGGAGCAGTCACCAACGTATCTGTTGGGTAGAAATAGTCTAACTCTTCGTTTTTACCATTGACGATTTTGCCCATTTTATCATCAAAATACTGATCGTTAAAGCCATCGAATACGGCCAATGGAAATAGCCATGAAGACGCCCAGGTATCCAATACATCTTCATCTTGCTTTAAATTCGCTTCGGTCATGCTACTATTTCCCGACTTTTCCTTTGCCATCGCAAGGGCTTCCTCTAAGGTTGTAGCTACAACAAAGTCGTCTTCGCCTTCTCCGTAGTAGTACGCCGGGATTCTTTGTCCCCACCATAGCTGTCTGGAGATACACCAGTCGCGGACATTATCCATCCAGTGATTGTAGGTGTTTTTAAACTTCGGCGGATGGAGTAAGATTTCGTCTTCCATTACCACTTGATGCGCCGTTCGGGAAATCTCTTTCATTTTGATGAACCACTGCAAAGACAACTTTGGCTCCACTACCGTATTGGTTCGCTCAGAGCGACCTATTCTGGTCGTAAAATCTTCTTCCTTGATTAAGTGACCCACTTCCTTCAGGTCTTTTACGATTTCCTTACGTACAGCAAATCGGTCTTTTCCTACGTACTTGTCTATGCCACATGCTTCATTGAGCGTACCATCCAGATTGATGGTGTCAATCACTTCCAGATCATGTCGCTGACCAATTTCATAGTCATTTGGGTCATGAGCTGGAGTTACCTTCAGGCATCCGGTACCAAAATCTAGTTCTACATACGTGTCACCGATTACTGGAATTTCTCGTTCCACAAATGGAACGATTACTTTTTTACCAATCAGATGTGCATGTCGCTCGTCATTGGGGTTTACCGCAATAGCGCTATCACCCAATATGGTTTCCGGACGAACGGTAGCGATGGTTACATGCTCATCAGAATCTTTGATTTTATAATTCACATAGTATAAGGTCGCTTGTTCACCACCTTCTTTGTAGATCACCTCTTCGTTGGATAGCGCAGTTTTGGCTTCACAGTCCCAGTTGATCATTCGGAGTCCACGGTAGATGAAGCCCTTATTAAATAAATCAATAAAAACACGGATTACAGCATTATAATAGCCTTCATCCATAGTGAAAGCCGTGCGGTCCCAGTCACAAGAGGCACCTAGCTTTTTCAATTGTTCCAGAATAATTCCGCCATACTTCTCTTTCCATTCCCAGGCATATTTCATAAACTCATCCCGAGACAAGTCACTTTTCTTAATGCCTTTTTCACGTAGCATGGCCACTACTTTCGCTTCTGTGGCAATGGAGGCATGATCTGTTCCAGGTACCCAGCACGCTTCTTTTCCTTCCATTCTCGCCTTTCGAATCAATACATCCTGAATGGTATTATTTAGCATGTGGCCCATGTGGAGGACACCCGTTACGTTGGGTGGAGGGATCACGATTGAGTAGGGTTCTTTGTCCGGATTTACTTTGGCTTTGAAGTAGCCCTTTTCCATCCAGTGCTGGTACCATTTGTCTTCGGTCTGTGTTGGATCGTATTTAGTCGAAATCTCCATTGAGAATATTGAAAATCTTAGTGAATTGTATGAGCCGGCAAATTTAAATATTTAATTTTCGTAATCTCAATCGTTTAACGTCTAGAAGAAAAAGTTTAAACAATTAAATCCAGTAAGACTTTAGTGTGCGTACATGGACTGTTAGGAATTAGACACCTACACACTTTTAGAGAAAATCAACTTAACAACTTTTATCAAACCATGGAATATAATCCCGCAATTTCTGATACATCAAACGCTGTTGCTGGTCAACAGGACAATTCAAAAATCCTTTGGAAACAATTACTGAGTCTTGCCTCCCTATATGCATCGGTGATCATTGGTTGGATTGCCTATTACAATTACCAGCCAATCCTTCTGGAAACCTACAGCTTTACAGATCTGACTCTTTTTCTATTCATAGTTCAGGGAATTATTATGGTGGTTACTCCGCCGATAGCTGGTCGTCTGGGAGATAAATTCCGAGTGACTGCTGGTAAACGGTTACCGATAATCTCTGCAGGAGTAAGCTTTGCAGCAATGATTTTCATGGCGACTGCCTTTACATTATTCACAGAGCCTGGGCCGATATTTAGATGGATACTACCAGGTTTGATCACCCTTTGGTTGTTTTCGATGGCACTATTTACAAGTCCTGCACTTTCGACCATCGAGCTGTTCGTACCGGTAAAGAAATTACCAACGGCTATGGCGGTCTTGACGATTGTGTATGGTCTACTTTATTCGATAGAACCCGTTATAGTTGATATCATCAACTTTATTGGAGCACCGTTAACCTTCGTTGTAGGAGGTGTGGCAGTTTTCTTTAGTGGATTATTGTTGAAGAGGAATAGTACCATCATTACGGATAAACCTAAGACTACCGAGCTTGGTAAGTCAGATTTTACCTATGCATTCATTCTGGGTATTGCTCTGGGACTAGCGACTACTGTATTGTTCAACTTGTTTCCGGACATGTTCATAGAGAAAGGGTTTACGATCCTGGGGGTAAGTGGAGATGGTATTATTTCAATTATTTTGGCTGCAGTTGCCGTTCTTTCATTGCCGATGAGCAAGTTCACAGAAACCAGATCAGTCTACATGGCGATACTGCTCAGTATTATTGCATCACTGGCAGTTACTGCTGGAATCTTCCTTTTTGATAATCACTTTATTCTAGCCGTTCTGATGATACTTTTCATTGTATTTTATGCGATGATGTCTGTGAGTTTCTTACCTCTCGCATTGTCAGTAGTAAAAGACAAGCAGAAAGTATTGGGAGTAGGTATATTTTTTGCGGGTTTTGAATTGCCAAATGGAATTCTCGAAGCAATACTCGTTTATCAGGGAGGATTCTAAGAGGCGATTTTTGTGAAACACGCTTAACCTTCTATTATTGCATCTGTTAACTAAGAAACAACAGTGACCTATGATAGAAGCAAACAACTCCAATTTAACATCCTGGATAAAAGTTAAGGCAGATTCTGATTTTCCCATTCAGAATCTGCCTTTTGGTATTTACCGAGAGGGTAGTGATTCTCCTAAAGCTGCCACGATTATCGGTGATCAGGTAGTCAATCTTGATGCCTTGCAGAAACTAGGATTCTTTTCCAAAATGGATTTGCCATCAGGTATTTTTGCTCATACCACTTTAAATGGGTTTATCGCACTTGGCAAACCATTGACCAATGCTGTTAGAAATCGCTTATCTGAAATCTTCAGAGATGGTAATGCCGAATTGCGAGATAATCAGGAAGCAAAAGAAGCCGTTCTTATTGACAGTGATGCTGTGGAAATGCTCATGCCTGTAAGAGTTGGTGACTATACTGATTTTTACTCCAGTGAGCAGCACGCCACCAATGTGGGAACGATGTTTCGAGACCCTGATAATGCACTCTTGCCAAACTGGAAGCACATACCCGTAGGCTATCATGGACGTGCGAGTAGTATTGTGGTGAGTGGTACGGATGTCACTCGACCGAAGGGACAGACCATGGAACCTGAGGCCAATAAACCTTCATTCGGTCCTACCAAACGGTTAGACTTTGAGCTGGAAATGGCCTTTATCACCGGAAAAGTAAATGAGCTTGGAGACAGCATCAGCACAGACCAGGCAGATGAATACATCTTTGGGTTTGCCCTTTTCAATGACTGGTCTGCCAGGGATGTTCAGAAATGGGAATATGTGCCGCTAGGTCCATTTTTAGCTAAAAATTTCGCTTCCTCTGTTTCACCGTGGATAGTAACCATGGAGGCGCTGGAGCCATTTAGAACAGCAGGTCCGGTGCAAGACCCGGAAGTTCTTCCATATTTAAAATATAGTGGTGACAGCCATTTTGATATCAATCTGGAAGTATTCATCCAACCTGAAGGTGCAGATGAAACCTGTGTGACCAGAACCAATTTTAAACACATGTATTGGAATGTGAGGCAGCAGCTGGCTCATCATACCGTAAATGGATGCAATATCAACGTGGGAGATATGTACGCCAGTGGAACGATCAGTGGACCTACGCCAGATTCTTACGGGAGTATGCTTGAGCTAGCCTGGAAAGGAACCAAGCCACTACTAATGCCAGACGGTACAGAAAGAAAATTCATTCATGACGGAGACCGGGTGTCTATCAGAGGGTATGCTGAGCGTGATAGTGTTCGTATCGGTTTTGGTGAAGTAACGAATAAAATCAAGCCAGCAAAATGAGTGATTTTAGAAAAATAGTACCCGGAGAAATAGCTACTCCACAGTTACATCAGTATTTGCTCGGAACGATAGCTCCTCGGCCGATTGCTTTTGCGAGTACCGTGGATAAGGAAGGGAATGTGAACCTGAGTCCATTTTCATTTTTCAATGTGTTTAGTGCCAATCCACCGATTTTGGTGTTTTCACCAGCCAGGCGCGGACGAGATAATACAACCAAACATACGCTGGATAATGTGTACGAAGTGCCGGAAGTCACCATATCGATTGTCAACCACGACATGGTAGAGCAGATGTCACTAGCCAGTACCGAATACGATCGTGGGGTGAATGAATTCGTGAAATCGGGACTTACACCAGTAGATTCTGAAAAGGTAAAACCTCCACGTGTAGCTGAGGCTCCAGCTTCGTTTGAGTGTAAGGTGATTGAGATCAAGCCGCTTGGAAATGAGGGTGGAGCTGGGGTGTTAGTCATCTGTGAGGTACTTTTAGCTCATATCGAAGAGCGCATTATTCTTGACAATCAGATAGATCCTATTAAATTAGATGCTGTATCCAGAATGGGTGGCAATTGGTATTGCAGAGCCCAGGGAGATGCATTGTTTGAAATCGAGAAACCAATTAAAAACAAAGGAATGGGAGTAGATCAGATTCCAAAGAGCATCAAGAATAGTAAGGTTTTAACCGGAAATGATTTAGGCAAGCTAGGTAATGTGGAGCGATTGCCAACACAAGAGGAGATAGACGAATTCTCTAAGGAGCCGGAAGTAAGTTCGATTCTTGAATACGTGGATCACGAGCCAGATCAGATTCAGGATGAACTCCATAAGTTAGCAGCCCAACACCTAGAGGCAGGTGACGCTATCTCAGCATGGAAGGTACTTCTTCAGGATTATTGAGGTACTTGATTAAGACTTTTTCCAGTTGATCGTAGCTGATTGGTTTGGGGATAAAATCACTCATTCCTACTTTCAGAGCCTTTTCCCGGTCGTGATGCATGGCACCTGCCGTGAGTGCGACTATTGGCGTATTTGCCGACAGACCAGTTGATTGGCGTATTTTCAGAGTGGCTTCCAGGCCATCCATTACGGGCATCTGTATGTCCATTAGTATTAGGTCATAACTGTTTTTTTCTGCCTTCACCAGAGCATCTTTACCATTACTAGCTGTATCGACCATCTGATTCGTTTTTTGCAACATTTTAGTCGCCACTATGGTATTAACAGCATTATCTTCTACCAGCAAGATCTTTCGTCCTTCAGGCACGCTGAGGTCTATATTCAGATCAGCTGTTATTCCAGGTCCATCGCTTTTACTTAAAGCCAGTTCAATTTTAAAGAAGGAGCCCTCTCCCGGAATACTCTCTACAACGATGGTTCCACCCATTAGGAGGATCAATTTTTTGGAAATGGCAAGACCCAGTCCCGTGCCACCATATTTTCGCTTAGACCCTGATTCTACTTGTGAGAAGCTGGAGAAAACATCGTCTTGTTTATCATAAGGAATTCCAATTCCAGTGTCTCTAACGCCAATTTGTAAAATGGATTTGTTCTCCTGGTTATCAAGTAAGTTGATGGATAATTCGATCGAACCAGAATCCGTGAATTTTAAACTATTGGAAAGTAGGTTGACCAATACTTGTTTGATTCTCAATTCATCTCCAATGAGCATTTCTGGGATGTCCGAGTCGATATGAGTGAGAAGAGCGATGTTTTTCAATCTGGCTTCAGGCTCAAATGCCATGACAATTTCACGAGCCAGTTGCGTTAAGTTAAATTCTTCAACGGCAATGTCATACTTACCAGCCTCAATTTTACTGAGATCCAGCAGGTCGTCAATGATTTCTCTGAGTGATTTGGCAGAGCTGCCCAGGATATTCAACATTTCTCTGTTCTCGGGGTTGGGTTCGTTCTCCGAGACAAGATGACTCATGCCAAGTATTCCGTTTAAAGGAGTACGTATTTCATGACTGATATTTGCCAGAAATTCACTTTTAATGCGGTTGGCCTTTTCTGCGTCGTTTTTAGCTTTTTCCAACTCGACTGCTGTTTTTTCTTTAGCCTCTACCTCCAGTTTGAGTTCTTTGGTTCTTAAATCAACCAGTCGCTTTAGGTTACGCTGTTTGATAACAGATGCCTGTTCTCTGTACCGCAATACGGCAAAGAGAATACCTACGGTAAGAAAAGCGATGAGAATTTTGAACCAGGCTGTTTCATAAAAATAAGGCGTCATGTAAACGATGATAGATCGCGGTTCACTCCAATTTCTAAAGCGGCTTACAGCTTGCACCACAAATGTGTATTGTTTTCCTCTTGGTATGTTGGTATAAGTGGCGTTATGAGCTGTGGAATACATCCAGTTTTTATCGTACTTTTCCAATCTATATCTATACTTCACGCTATCAGGACGCATGTAGTCCATCGCCATAAAGGAGATGGTAAAATTGTTTTGATCTGGCCCAAGAACAAGCGTATCGCTAACGCTGATGGATTTTTTAATCGTTGAATTAGAGCCTGGCTTAATCAGTTGATCATTAATAGTTAGGTCAGTAAGGTTCACTACCAGAGGGATGTCAAATTCTTTGACCTTAGTGGGATTGAAATGGGTTAAGCCACTTAACCCACCAAAGTAGACTTGTTTGTTTAAAGCCACACCAGCTTTGGGTGTAAACTGCTTTCCTTGCAACCCATCATGGAGGTAGAAATTAGTTACCTTAAGTACACTGTCACTGTTTGTGGTGAGCTTAGCAAGTCCCACATTGGTAGAAATCCAGACCAGGCTGTCTGATATACGTGTCATGGATCGAACATCATTAGTTGCCAGACCCATCTCTTTGTTTACCATGACAGCATCCTGTGCGGCATGTGGTTTAATCAGTATTAGTCCTTCTTTTCGGCTACCCACAATGAGTTTACCCTCAGTGCTTGTGCAGAGGTAATTAACCCACGAGTCCAGAATTTTTTCATTGTTTAACCGGATTGGATACGATTTTAACTCCAGATTTCCATTGACATAAAAAAGCCCACTTGTAGTACCTACCCATACCGTGCCATCTGATAACTGGATGATGTCGTTGATGTTAGGAACGGAAACTCTATCTTCTCCCACAGCAAATTGGATGTGGAATTCGTCCATTTGGTCACTTAAACGTTTCAAACCATTGTTTTGCGTTCCGATCCAAATGGCACCTGATCGATCCTTGTAGATCACATTGATTTGGTCTTTGAAATCTGAATGGTCATCTATGGGTTGAAATTTTTTTGTGGTGGTGTTCCAGCTAAAAAGCCCTTTCTCTGTCCCAAGCAGGAAGTGATTGGGACTGTCCTCAGCAATGGATAAGATCTGATTGGATTCGCGTTGGCCATTCAGAGTGAAATGGAAATGCTGAAATATGTCTTCTTCTTCTGAATATTTCGACAAACCTATACGTGAGCCAATCCATAATTCATTCCGCAATGTGTCTTCATACATGGACAGTACGCTGTAGTCCATTAATTCATTGCTTAAGGCATTACTCGTGGTTTGACCATAATAATCGAACTGGTTATCAGATTCGTGGTAGTAATTCACTCCACCCAGAGGACTGGTCATCCAGATAGCACCCACATTATCCTGATAAAGCTGGCGTACTTCGTAATCTGACAATCCGTAAAACTTATTGAAATCGTAAGTCAATTTCTTTGATGTGTTTGTAGTCAAATCAAGAAAAGTGAGCCCGTTATTAGTGGCGACCCAAATGTCACCATTACTGATTTTAAGCACATCGTTGACCTGATTGCTGGTAAGGTTCACGGCAGTTTCAGTGGTGTATGCGGTAATATTACCAGACTTGTTTAGTGTCCAAAGTCCATTGTGTTTGGTTCCGGTCACTATTTGCCCATCTTCAGATAATGTGATGCTTGTTACTTCCACATCTTCATAGCCTTGAATCGGGTCGAGAAACATGTCTTTGGCAAAATACAAGCCATTGGATGTGGCCACCCAGACATGATCATTGGTGGTGTAAAGGTCATTGAAGCGAGCTTGTTTATCAGCTGGGGTCTTCCAGCTAAACGTTTTTCTGATGCTATCCGACAAGAGATCGTAAACGCAAAGCATGTCATCAGTTGCTATCCAGAGTTCGTTTTCACGTTCGACTATGGCATTTACTTTTTTGTTCATTAGCGCTTCATGCCTTTGACTAATGCGTGTGAAATTGTCCAGATTACGATTGTAAAGACACAGACCATTCATCGTGCCAACCCATAGATTTCGTTTGGAGTCTTCAAACAGGGTAGTGATGTAGTCATTAGTTAATGTAGAGGAGTCATCCCGAATGCTCTTGTATTGGTCAAAATCAAGTTCTGTATAGGAGATGAATTTGTTAAGACCTTCTTCTGTTCCAATCCAGATGTAGCCTTGGTAATCTTGATGAGTAACGGTTGTTTTGTCGCTAGTCATTCCATAATCAGCATATACGTGGTAAAATAGCGGATTTTTAGGCTGGGCAGCTAGGTTGAGAATACTGATTAGGCCAACAATAACAATTCTGAATCGGTGAAAATTCATACGTTAAGATACAAACTAAAGTGAATCAAAAACACATTAACCTGTATGAGCCGGTTAGATTGCGCCATTAATACCTTAATTTAGGTAGTGAATATCTGGTATTAAATTTGAAAATTTGTAATACAGTAGTACCAACGAATGAATTCGTGTGGATTGGTTAATTTATACTACGATTACAACACCAAACTAACTAATAAGATGCGAGAGAACCTTCTTTTGGCTGCACTGCTTTTCTTTCTGGCCATGCAGGTAGAAGGGCAGGATATCCGATTCACCCAATACTACCAGGCACCCATTTACCTAAACCCGGCCTTTACCGGTGCTTCGGGTGCAGCACGCCTTGGTACCAATTACCGCAAACAAGGAACAAATGATGAGTCGGAGTATGAGTCGTTTTCAGCTTTTGGTGATTATTACATCAAAGATCTGTACCTGAGTGGGGGGCTTTTGTTTACCTCAGACAAAGATCAATACAGTGGCTTTAGCTCACAAAGCATAGCGGTACCCATCAGCTACAACTTTTCCATAAACAAAGAAATTACCGTCAAGCCGGCTCTGCAGGGATCTTATACCAGACAGGGGATCGACTTTAGCCGTTTCTTGTTTTCAGACCAAATCGATGCGAATGGCAATATGACCGGTGGAGGCTCTGCTGAACCACTTGCTGTGGATGATCAAATCAGCTTTTTTGATGTAGGCGCTGGAGTAGTCGTCTTTGGAGAGCGCTGGTGGGCTGGATATGCGATGCACAACATGCTGCAGAACAATGTTTCTTATGTCCAAGGTGGTGAGGCCATTCTGCCTATTCGCTACTCAGCGCATGCGGGTTACACCTTTTTTCTAGGAAAGCACACCCGGAAAACTAGAATGAAGAAGACGATCATGCCGACTTTCAACTATGTATCGCAGGGTGGCTTTTCCCAACTGGATGCAGGAGCAATTCTTCAATTAGAGCCCATTCTATTAGGTGCTTTTTATCGGGGCATCCCCAATCCACTGACTGAAGGAGAGTATTCGGCAGTTTCCTGGGTCGTAGGAATTAGCAAGTTTGACCTATCCATTGGCTACAGTTTTGATATGCCTTTAAATACACCGACCGATCCGGGCGGAATTCATGAAATATCACTGACATTTTTGTTTGACCCGACAGATCCCAATGCAACGCCACGATCTGCTAAGCGGTTGAGATGTCCATTACCTTATTAATAGCGAAGAGAGGATGAAGAGATTAGTACTAATAACATTGACTTTAATGAGTGGTATCGTTGCAACTGCTCAAAATTGGAATATTGAATTAACTCCTGTAGATGTTAAATGTAATGGCGGAACGACCGGTGAAATAGACTACACCCTTACAGGATCTGGGGTTAGTGGGTTTTCTTTTACCTGGGAGCTGTCAGGAGAAGCCAGTGCTACAGGAAGTAATGGAGTAGCTATTGATGGTTTGGCTGCCGGTGATTATACAGTTGAATTCACTAGGAATGACGGTCAGACAAGATCAGCAGATGTGACCGTTGAAGAGTCAGCGACTACTCTCACAGTAACTAAAACGATAACAGAATTTAATAAATGTAATGGTGATGCAGCGGGTGCCTTGGAAGCAACAGCATCCGGAGGCGCAGGAAGTTATCAGTATGGTTTATCATTTGGAACAGGTCAAACGAGCCCTAACTTATATAATTACACTGATAATGGTGGTGAATTTACTTCGTTATCAGCAGGGACATATAAGGTATTTGCTCAAGATGAGAGAGGTTGTGTCGCTTCTACTGCAGAGTTTACTTTGACTGCACCTAGTGGGATTACCATCCAGTACGATACAATCAATGCAAACTGTAACAATACAGGTGGTCAGATTGATATTACGTCAATTTCTGGAGGTACGCCATTTGGTGCCGGAGCGGCAGGAGCTTTTAACTACGAACAAACATGGTATGACGGTGATGCCGCAGATGATTCCGCTGAATTAACTGATTTCGAGAATGAAGGAACCATGACCGGATTGGATTCTGGAACCTATACAGTGGTAATTACCGATGCGAATGGATGTACAGGTTCTACTCAGTTCACACTATTTAGTGGTTTTAATCTGGAGCAAAATGGCTTAAGTAACGTGTCCTGTGCGACGTATCAGGATGGGAGTATCACTGTTCGAATTGATACCGATAGCCAGAATGACGAAGATCCATTTGAATTGAGAATATACGATGGTGAGGATGCAACATCTTCCGCTGAGATCACAAGTAAACGAAAGACTGGCCGTAAACCTGCCGATACATTAGCTTTCAATAATCTTGGACCTGGCACGTACACCATCGTGGCTGAAGGAGCAACAGGGTGTGAACGGGAAATAGAAGTCACACTAACAGAACCAGATGCACCTCAGGTGGATGATTCGGAGATGACCCCAGTGGTATGTAAAGGAGATAGTGATGGATCCATTTTACTTACTGTATCCGGAGGTTCTGGAACTTATCGAGCGAGTTCTGATGGAGGTACCTCGTATCCATGGAATGCTGATGGTGATAACCAAATTAATATCACCGGTCTGGCTGCTGGAACTTACGATTTATGGATTCAAGACGAATCAAACTGCCCAATTGATGTCACAAATGTCACGGTTACTCAACCCGCAAAAGAATGGGCTTTATCAGAAGTGAGTAGAGCAGATGTAACCTGTAACGCTGAAGATGATGGTCAATATTCATTTGAGTTTGATATTTCATTGGCTACAGACCCTGTGGTGGAGGATGAGAATATTGTCTGGAAGGATGTAGACTCAGGAGAAACGGTAGCCACCGGTGTTTTTGAAAAAGACAATCTACCGGAAGGTTCCTATCGAGTAGAAGTAACAGCCAATTCTGGCTGTTACAGAGAACTGACTTTTGATATTGCCGAGCCTGCAGCTCTGGAGATTTTGGGTAGCGCTCCTGTGTTCAATTGCCCGTTGACACTTTCTTCTACAGCCGCAGAGATTGATGCATCCGTTACTGGCGGAAATGGAGGATATTCCTACACGTGGACGAAAAATGGGGAAGCGTTGACTACTGAAACAGCCACTGATGGGTTGTTGGAAGGTATAGAGGAAAATGCGGAATATACATTGGAAGTCGAAGATTCCAAAGGGTGCACTGAAAGCAGAACCTTCAATGTGGTAATACCTGATGAGATAGGAATTACCGTGGATTCGAAGGTGAATGTGGCGTGTAGGGGAGAAGCTACCGGATCAATTGATATTACAGTGACTGGTGGAACTCCTCAGTCAGATGATTCTTATATCTATTATTGGGAAAAAGACACATCAGGAACGCAATTCTCTAATGACGAGGATATAGCGGATTTGGAAGCAGGAACTTATGAGATTACTATAACTGACGATAATGCTTGTACCGCAGCGACTGTTTCATACACTATTACAGAGCCTGCCTCAGCCTACACCTTAAGTGGTGAGGTGACTCCAGTGATTTGCAATGGCGAAAACAATGGACAAATCGATATCACCATCGATCGTAACATCACTTCTACTACGCACCCAAATCCTACCAGTATCGAATGGACCAAGGATGAGGAAGCCCTTGCTTCGGATGTGATTGATTTAACGGATTTGGAGTCAGGCACCTACGTGATCACCACGAACGATACCTACGGCTGTGAAAAGAGTGCCACTTTTGAAATTGAAGAATACTCCACCTTGAGAATCAACCCTACAGTTACAGATAACACCTGTGATGGCTATACGGATGGAAAAATTGTCGTGAACCCAGTTGGCGGATACCTTGGCACGAACGATGGCTATACCATCCGCTGGTATAAAGACGGGACGGTGCAGGGATTAATTAATAACAACACCGAATATGAAGACTTGCCAGATGCGACATACCGCGTGGTGGTTTCGGACTCGTTGGGGTGTACGAAAGATACGACCATCGTCATTGATGCGCCAGACCCAGTGTCTGCTGTTGACGTTATCACCAACATCAAATGTAAAGGGGATGATGATGGTGTCATCGCACTGGACATTACAGGAGGCACAGAACCGTATACCATTCTTTGGAAAGAAACCGACACCAATGGTGCCTCTATTAGCACCAATGATACCATTACGGATTTGGCTCCAGGAGACTACTACGTCACCATCACAGATGCCAACGACTGTGAGCAAACAGCTGGGGATGGGTTTTCTTATGAGAATACCTATACTGTAACCGAACCAGGAACGGAATATTCCATAGAATTATCAGCTACAGATATTACATGCGTAGATGAAAATGATGGAGCACTTGAAGTGGTGATCACCGCTGGAGCTGGGCACCCGACTGATTACACCTACAAATGGTACCGCAACGATACCGAGTTGTCTTCTTCCGGTGGTACGATAGCTGGTTTGGACTCTGCACAATATAAGGTGGAAGTAACCGATGAAAATGGTTGCATACGTACGGAAACCTATGATTTACAAGATCCAGAACAAATATACTTCAATCCTGAAGTGACGGGTGTGACCTGTAATGGGTACACGGATGGAGAGATTGTGCTGGATCCAACGGGTGGATATGGAAGTTTCAGTGCCACGTGGGTCAAAGATCAAACGACCACACTTACCGGAACAAACCTGAGTCAGTCCAGCTTGTCAGCAGGTAGGTATGATGTCACGCTTTCAGATCCTGGAGGCTGTGAGATTGATACGACCATCTTTATTGATGACCCGGCAGCCATCATTGCCAAAACCACCATTACGAACGCATCCTGTGTGGGTGGCTCTGATGGAGCAATATCACTAGAGATTTCAAACGGTACAGAACCATACACCATCAAATGGTTGATCAATGATCAATTGTTTAGTACGGATCAGAATATTTCAGAATTATCTGCTAATACCTACCAGTTCCTTGTATCTGACCAGTTTACATGTAGTACCGATACGGTAGAAGTGGTTGTTTTAGATCCTCCATCAGACTTTTCCATCGAGGGAACGATCGATAAAATAACCTGTCGAGATGCACTGGATGGCAGTATAGACATTGATATCGTCATCACAGGAGAGCCAGATTTGGATTATGACGTGTACTGGGAAAAAAATGGAGAGTTGTTCTCCCAAAATACCGAAGACCTCACAGGTATTGGTTTTGGGGAGTATGAGCTATTTGTAGAAGATCAATATGGATGCATTAAAAGTGAGACATTTATCATTGAGAATCCGGAAGAACTCGGGCTCAATATTTCCATTGAAGATGTTAGTTGTTATGAGGAAACCGATGGAGAAATCGCTATTCAGGTTACCGGTGGCTATGGATCTTATGAGTACGAATGGCTTAAAGATGATGAGCCTTTTGATGTAACGGCTTCTTTTGCCACCGGACTCGAAGCAGCTTTTTATGAGATTAGTGTTACTGATTCAGAAGGCTGTAGTATCAGTCGAACCGTTCAGGTGGAGCAGCCCGATCCATTTTTGATCGAGGTTTCGTCAGTAGATAATACTTGCGCTACACCGTTTGATTCGGAGTTAAATGCCACGGTTACAGGCGGTGTGCAGCCTTATAAACTGCAGTGGTTTAAAGACGGACTTCCTTACTCCAAAGAGGAAGACCTGGTGGGGATTCCGGCAGGCACTTATTACATGTTGGCGACAGATACCAATTTCTGTGAGAGCGTATCAGCCGAGGTGGTGATTACGACTCCAGTACCACTTGGACTTGAAGTCATTACAATGGAAAACAACCTCTGTCCTAATACGCAAAATGGATCGATCAGCTTTCAGGGAACTGGTGGCGCTTTTCCATATATCTATTCGTTCGATAGTGCCGCTTTTGGGAATGTTAACAACTTTTTCAATCTAGCTGGTCGCAAGTATTTGGTCTCCGTTCGAGACAATGTAGGATGTACCTATGATACGTTGATCACGATAGACAATGAGTATGAGCTGCAACCTGAGTTTAGCATAGTCACCGAGGAGTTTGCGATTGATTTTCCAATCGAGCTATCAGACGAATCACTAGGAGAGGGGCTCGTGCAATGGTTCTGGGATTTTGGAGATACTCGTGCATCGGAAGATCAAAACACAGAAATTACATATACGACTCCAGGTAAATATGCCTTAACGCTCACTGTGGAGAATGAAGTAGGCTGTCGGTTGTCCAAGACTGATACGCTTGTGATAGAGCAGGGATATAACTTCACGCTACCAACCGCTTTCACACCAAACAACGATGGAATCAATGAAAGCTTCCGTCCGGCGTTCCAAAACATAGAAAGTTTGGATCTCAAAGTACAGGATAGAAATGGTGTGATTGTTTATACGTCAGACAAACTGAGCGCCTTTTGGGATGGAACCTTTAACAGGTCCGATGCTCCTCAGGGAGTTTACTATTTTGAAGCGACTTTCATAGCCAAGTCTGGGAAAGTACGCAAGCAAGCGGGTAAAATATTCTTAATGCGGTGATTAGGCTACTTACAGTTCTGATAGCATTCCTCTTGGTGAGTGGCGCAATGGCTCAATCCAGCTTAGATCTGTTGACGCTCTCCTATAGGCGTGGGTTAGCTACGGATATTGATGGTGGTGGAGGTGAAGGCATTGAAGACGTGGCATTCACCAATATGAAGGTGCCGATTATACTCAATAAGGATAATATCTGGTACAATGACTTGACCTATCAAGGGTCTTTTGTGCGCTTTTCTACAGGCATTCCTTCCGTCAGACTTCATCAATTTTTATTGCAAACCGGTTGGGTGCATCGAATCAGTTCGGAGAAAGCTTTTCAGTTGTTGCTGGTGCCACGATTGATGACCGACCTGCAACACATCGATTCGAAACACGTTCAGATTGGGGCCATCGGTATGTACGAGCAGGTGTTTAATGAACGGCTGATGATGCGGTTTGGGTTGATGGCTAACAGAGATTTATTTGGCCCCATGTTCGTCCCACTTGTTCAGGTGGACTGGCAACTTTCAGACAAGCTCAGTTTCAGAGGACTGGTTCCTATCTATACCAAGCTCAATTATCAGGTAAATGAACAACTTGCATTTGGCTTAAGTCATTTCGGTTTGATTACGTCTTTTCAGACAGGAGATCCAGCATATGCAGGGGATTATTTCGAGCGAAAAAGCATTGACTTATCGCTTTACAGTCGTTATCGACTAAAGGGGAATATCTACGCTGAAGTGCGTGGAGGTTATGCGCTGGGCAGGGCTTACAGGCAATTTGATGCTGATGATCAGGTAGATTTTCGAGTGGCGATCATCACAGTAGGAGACGATCGCACCCAAAAAAATACATCATTTGATTCGGGAGTCATTTTAGACTTTAGGCTTGTTTACAACATTCCGCTACCGGAATCAGAATGAGAACTTATCGTGAAAATCGATGATTTGTTCTTTAAATGATTTCTCAAACTTGATATCCACATACTTCGATAGCTCCAGGTCATTGCTGACCAGAATGTTTCTT
>JAMWZA010000041.1 GCA_024305105.1 Marinoscillum sp. | reverse complement strand
ACGTTGGTAAGGTGTTTGGCGGATTTTTCCATACCCCCTAATTAAGGGGCTTTAATTGAGGTAGAGCAACTTTTTGTCGTGAATGACAGGTTTCTTTCCGTGAATGACGTTAGTTAAGCTGCTGATTAGAGAGCATTCTCTTTATCTGAGACTTGAATTTTCTGGATAGTTTAATCTCTTCGCCATTGTTCATGACCAACTTATCGGCATATGCCATTTTTACCTGATTCAGGTTGACAATGAAGCTTCGATGTGTTTGTGCGAAGTGATTCGGAAGAAGTTCAATCACCTGAGATAATGAATTACGATCAATCTCTTTTTTACCCGATGTTAAAAAATACTCCAGATAATGATCATCGGATTTGACAAAGATGATTTCGTCCGTATTGATTGTGGCTTTGCTATTCAGAATGATATACCCATTCAGGCCTTCTTGTTGGTTGTTGTCATTGATTCTGGATTCCAGATCAGAAGATTTTTGGAGAGATTTCTTCAGAATAATCGCCATAGCAGTGGTCAATACGCTGACTTCAATTAGAAAGCCAATCATTATTGGGTCATATGCGAATTTGAATTCATTGATTACCCCATATTCAGCAATGATCTTACTAAGAATAGCCGTCAAGAAGAGGGAGTAGGCCAGTAAAAACATGTTTGACCGAAACTTGTCTACATTTCGGTAAGCAATCGCTGAAACAAATGCAAATACTATGGTGGTGATAAACAGCGCATATCTCAAAATGAACAGCTTGGTGGCATAAGCAACAAATTCGTCAGGAAACAAAGCCCATATCACATAACCGAATACAAAAAATACCAGAATGCCATTCATTACTCGATGAAAAATCGGCAGGATTTTATGGGTTTCGAAGAAAGATCTTACATACAAAATCAGACCCATGATGGCGAGCTGACCACATACAGGCAAGAGGTGTTGGTTTAGCTCTGGGAAATCGGGAATGAGGAATTGATATGAATATCCAAGTCGAGTAAATAGCCACAATCCAAAAGACAGAATGTAGAGACTGTAGATAACAAACGTACTCTTGCGTAGTATCACTCCCAGGACAATGGATGTGAGAGCGACTAATAAGATTATTCCAAAATACAAGCTGTAAATCAGATTGGATTTAAAATGCGACGAATTGTATGCTTTCTCTTTGTAAAGATTTAGTGGAAATCGCATCGCAGATTTAAACTTACGCAAATGCAGCAGTACAGTCGAAGTGTCTAATGGCTGTATGATTAACGGGAATATGTAGTTTCTACTCAAAATGGGGCGCTGGTCAAAAGGGAATTCATCTCCAGTGGTATAAAGTATCTTGCTTTGATTGCTATCAACTTCAAATACTTCAATGAAGTCCAACTGTGGATAGTCTATCTCCAGAAAGATGTTGGTCGCAGAAGTGTCTTGATTGGTGAGATTCAGTGCAATCCAGTAATGATCTTCAGGGAAGCTCATGCCGGGATTCACTTTTAGCTCCGTTTCGTCTATTTCATTTTCCCGGATCTTTTGCATCACTTGATGACCATCCAGTGATGCTGGTGTGTGAAAGACCCGAATGTGCTGATTAATTTCAGTGGGTTTGTCAATTGTGGCGCACTCGATATAAGACTGTGTGGATCCCTCCTGTAAAAGAAACAATCCGAACAGTGGGATGAAGAATAACCGTATGCAGAACCCTATATCTGTCATTAGCTGAGTGCAACAACAAGTATATTCAAACCAACTTTTAGATGAAGGTTTTTTTAGACAAATCGAGTCAATTTAATGACTTGATAATCTTTCGCTTTCTCTGGTGGGTTTTCAAAAATCCCGTAGACTGTAGATCCCGAACCAGTCATCGAGGCATATTCAGCTCCCATCTCATACAATTGTGTTTTTAAGTCACGAATCTCTGGGTGAGATGGGAAGATGGATGATTCAAAATCATTTTTAAGATCTTCACTCCATTTATTGATTGGTTGATCTAATACAAGTTCGATTTTCTCTTTGGGCTCATACGGGCGAACGTGAGCATACGCTTCCTGAGTACTGATATGAACACCCGGGTTTTTGATTAAAAGGGTTTTATCTGATAAGTCTACAGAGCAGTCAAAGAATTGATCGCCTGTGCCTCGCACAATGACCGGTTTGTTTCTTATGAAGAATGGGCAATCACTACCCAGTTGTCCAGCGAGCTCTTCGAGTTGCTTGCTTGACAAGTCTAGCTGAAAGAGCTCATTGAGCATTTTTAGCGTAAATGCACCATCCGCTGATCCACCACCTAAGCCAGCACCCATTGGGATTACTTTGTGTAAATGGATATGGATGGGTGAAAGGTTGAATTCTTTCCGAAGTAGCTCATAAGCTTTGATACAGAGGTTGGATTCTGGATTTCCAGGAATTTTCAGTCCAGAAGAGCTGAATTCAAAATCATGACTCTTCACGATTTCAAGCGCATCATTCCATGGAATGGGGTAGAAGCAACTTTCTATGTTGTGATAACCATCTGGTTTTTTAGAGGTGATATTTAGACCAAGATTGATTTTGGCGTTGGGGAAGGAGAGCATGTTTAGTCAATAGTTAATTAGTCAATAGACCATAGTCCACGGTTTTATAGGAGTATGACGCCTCAATTACCATGGACTATGGACTATAATGCTATGGACTAGCCCATTATTTACCCATCTGCTCGATGATCTCTTCTGAGATACCGGTAGAGGAATAGCCACCATCATGATATAGGTTCTGCATGGTGATCATCTTACTCAAGTCTGAGAATAAGAAGATGCAATAGTTGGCACAGTCATCGGCCAGAGCGTTTCCTAGTGGAGACATCTTATCAGCAAAATCAAAGAAAGAATCAAAACCTCCGATACCAGAGCCGGCAGTGGTTTTGGTAGGAGATTGACTGATGGTGTTTACTCTCACTTTCTTAGACTTACCCAGTCGGTAACCATATCCTCTTGCAATCGACTCCAATACCGCCTTTGCGTCCGCCATATCTGTGTAGAATGGAAATGTCTTCTGAGCAGCAATGTAGGATAGACCTACCACAGATCCCCACTCGCTAAGCGCATCTTGCTTTTCAGCAACGTGCATCATCTTGTGAAATGAAAGGGCGGATACGTCAAGTGACTTTTGGAACCAGTCGTAGTTCAGTTCACCGTAAGATCTTCCTTTTCTTATATTTGGAGACATCCCTATGGAATGCAATACAAAGTCAATTTTGCCACCTAGCACTTCTTGCGATTTAGAAAAAAGGTTTTCCAGCTCCTCAACAGAAGTAGCATCCGCAGGAATAATCTCACTACCAGTTTTCTCAGCCAGGTCATTGATTTTACCCATTCGCATAGCGATAGGGGCATTTGTAAGCGTGAAAGTAGCACCTTCTTCATGCGCTCTTTCAGCAACGTGCCACGCGATCGAATTCTCATCCAATGCTCCGGAAATAATACCTCTTTTTCCTTTTAGTAAGTTATTAGCCATTCGTGTGATATTTTTTGTTCAAAAATAGGGATAATCGATGGAATAGGAAATCTAAATCCAAGCCACCTTAAACTAGTCTACTTCATTGATTAGAAAGTCTCGACAATTTGACAAGGGAATCTCACTAAAGTGAAAATCATTTAAGTTTTCTGTTATAATGTAATCACAAGAAGCTAATTCTGCACTGTAGTACTGTATGCCGTCTTCCAGACCCAATACTCTTGGGTTTTCTACTGCTTTGATCGTGCAGGGTTCGTCCACAGTAGTCAATCGAAGATGCTCCAGCAAGACTCGGATTTTTCTTTTGGCATGTTCCTCACCACACTTTTTTGAGGCAAAGTAAAAGGCAATGGCTATACAGGTGGGAGAGGTACACAATTCAAAACCAAATCGATTACTTAAGCTAAGTAACTTTGCAGCATATGGAAACAGCGGATACTCCTTGTTGAGTACGGTCACCAAAATATTGGCATCTATAAAGACCTTCATTTTTTACGAGACTCGTAAAATTCTTTCTTTAATGAGGGTTTTTTGGGTTTGTACTCTGCCGTGCCTTCTGCTACTTGATTGACCCAATCTGCTATTGGCAAATTCTCTATCTGCGTGTATTGATTTTCAGCAATACGTCTATATAAAATTTCTGTAAGTCTGGATAAACTTATACCCTGGGCACTTGCGTATGCTTTGGCCTTCTTGATTACTTCTTCATCAAAACTCAATGTGACCTTGGTATCCATAACAATTAATTTACGTACAAAAATAATAATTTATACGTAAAGGTAAGATCATTGTTTATTCAATAGTTCTCGGGCACTTTGAATGGCGCTATCTCCTGGTTTTTCACCACCGATCATTTTGGCGATTGTCAGTACGCGCTCTTCAGATTCTAGACTTTTGATTTTACTGACAGATTTGTCCTGTGAGTGATCTTTGTAGACGTAATAGTGTGCATCACCACCAGCGGCAAACTGTGGTAAGTGGCTAATGCTGATGACCTGATGGTTTAGAGACATGGTCTTCATCATATTCACCATCTGCAAGGCAACCTCACCTGAAACCCCCGTATCAATCTCATCAAAAATGATAGTGGGCATGGCCTTTTTATCAGCTAGCAAATACTTAATGGCAAAGATTAATCTTGAAAATTCTCCACCCGATGCAACCGATTTTAGTTCTCTCGGTTGAACCCCTTTATTGGCTGAAAAAAGCATTTCTACCAAGTCAAGACCATTTTCAGTGGGCTCTTCAGGGCTTATTTTGATCTCGATTGATCCATTCTCGATCCCAAGTTTTTTGATAAGTGAAACAATGGCTTCTGCGAATGGAGCCGTGTGCTTCGTTCTACTGGCAGTCAGCGCTTTTCCAGTTTTGAGCATCTCTTGCTCGGCTTTTTCCATGGCCGATTTGGCTTTCTTGATTTCCTCATCAATGTTTAGAACGCCTTGCAAATCTGCCTCCAGTCGTTCTTTGATGTCGATCAGTTCGTCGGCATCAGTGACCTGGTGCTTTTGCTGCAATTTGAAGATCAAGTCAATACGCTCTTTTACAATTTGTAACCGCTCAGGATCAAGCTCAATGCGATCCTGCTCATTTGCTATATCATTGGAGATGTCTTGCAGTTCTATTCCAGCGCTATTGATTCGCTCATACAGTTCTTCCAGTTTTTTAGAAAACCCTTTGATTGACGAGAGTAGGGGTAAAGATTCTTTGATTTGGTTGATCAAAGAAAACTCCGACTCATCCATGAGCTGTGTGAGCTGTGTGAGGTTCAGTTTAATCTCCTCAGCATTCTCGAGTACTTCCAGTTCTTCCTCCAGATCAGATAATTCTCCTTTGATTAATTTGGCTTCATCCAGTTCATTGAAAAGAAACTGTTTGTAATCCTGATCTTTAGAGTCTTCCTGAGATTGTCGTGATAGCTTCTGATAGCGCGATTGCTTTTCTTTAAAGGAGTCGAAGGCTGCTTGATAATCCTTAAAAAAGGGTTCATTACCAGCATAATGATCAAGGATCTCCAGTTGGTATTGATTGTTACCGAGATGAAGTGACTCGTGTTGGGAGTGGATATCCATCAGATGAACCCCAATGGCTTTCAAGACATCCAACGTTACCGGAGTATCATTTACAAACGCACGAGACTTTCCGGTAGGACTAATTTCTCTACGAATAATGCATTCTGCTTCAAAATCAAGGTCAGATTCTTCAAATAGACTTTGAATCTGGAAACTCTTGATGTCAAAAACTCCTTCGACCACACATTTTTCTTCATCTGAGAATAGTGCTTTGGTGTCCGCTCTGTTTCCGAGCAGGAGACCCACAGCTCCAAGCATGATGGATTTTCCGGCGCCTGTTTCACCAGTGATGATATTAAGGTTTGGGGATGGGTTCATCTCCAACGTTTGAATCAGCGCATAGTTCTTGATCGACAGGGATTTGATCATGTATAGATTGCCTTTGTTTCACCCCAGATGTCTTCTATCTGAGCTATCGGCAAATCTAATGTATGGCCCTTACTATTCTTTACTTTTACGTAATCGGATTTAAGTGAGATTGGTTTGACGAAATACACCACTTTGTCTACCATCACAAAGTTCATCATTTCACTCTTTGTGATTAGCTTATCCAATTGCGAGGCGTTATAGTGAACTTGACGTTTGGCCATTATTCCAGAATCTTTTTAAACGTTTCAGACTTACTCGGGTCTAATTTAGATAGGATTTCATACGACTGTTTTTTTTGAGTCGGTGTTCCTTCTTTAAAGATTTGTGTGAGCTCCTCGGATTTAGCATCCAAAAAGCTAATGGTCAAAATTGATCTTGGTCGTGATTGATTAGCTTTTTCGATTGCCTTCAATCCTTCTAATATATTTCCTCTGGCTGTTTCAGGATCTTCACCAAATATATCAAGACCCTGTATGTGGTAACTATAAAGTGCTGTCCGCAAAGGCTCGAAATTACTACTTAGCAAGTTTTCGTTCAGCCAATAGCGGTTTCTTACACTGTTGAACTGTGACCAACCCTGATAATTTGAGTTTTGTGCGTTTAATACAATTTGATTGGCAATCTGATAGAATCTTGTTCCTCCTGACTCTGAAAACGTGTCGTAATCCAATCCAATAATGGTGTATGCATAATAGGCGAGAAGGGATGTGATGTTGCTGGTGAACGAGTTTTCGTTGAACTGTAATGGCTGTGACTGCAGATACTCAAATTGCCAGTCACGATCAGCGAAATTGAAGATGACCGTTTCATAGTCTGTATTGTAGACCGGTCTGGACGATAAAATCTGAACCGAAGCGCCCCATCTACCGGAGCTTGGAACTGATTCATTTGGATCCAATGTGATGATGATGTTGCAATTAATGCGTTCTTCCTGGCTGTATTCGTCTTCTGTCCACTTCCGGTTATTGATAAACTGAGCGAAAGCCGATTCCATATCCGTAAAGATGTTGCGTTCGGTTGTTTGAATACGTTCAGCATTCACTACTACTCGACAGTTCAGTTCCTGAGAGAAAACTGATCCACAAACAAGTAATAAGAATCCGGTAAGAAATTTATTCATTGAGTGCCTTTTCAAGTAAGTCTACTAAATCTTTAGCAACTTCTGCTTTACTCTTCAACTCAAAATGAGATGCATTATTATATCGATCGAAGATAGAAACTTTGTTGGTGTCATGAGCAAATCCAGCTCCTTCATGGTTGAGCGAGTTGAGTACGATCATATCCAAGTTCTTCTTCTCTAACTTTTTCATAGCATTGACTTCTTCCTCATCGGTCTCCAGTGCAAATCCTATGGTGAATTGATCTTTCTTAACGGCGCCTAATTCTTTCGCTATATCTGGGTTTGGTGCCAGAGTAATGTTTAGGTCGTTTTCTTTTTTCTTAATCTTGGAAGTGGCGATTGTTCTGGGTTTATAGTCTGCAACTGCTGCTGTAAATATGGCTACATCAGAATTTTCAAAGTACCCTTGAGCAGTTGCAAACATTTCATCTGCTGAGGTCACTTTGGTTATCTGAATATGTGGATGTTTCGGGTAATGCCCTGTAGGGCCGGAGATGAATTGTACTTCCGCTCCTCTAGAGGCAAGTTCCATTGCGATAGCGCGGCCCATCTTTCCGGTGCTGTGATTGCCTATGAACCGCACCGGATCAATGGCTTCATACGTAGGACCTGAGGTCATCAGGACTCTCTTGCCTGCTAATGATTGTTTTTTGTCAAAATGGTTTTGAATGTACTGAAGAATGTGCTCAGGTTCTGCCATTCTTCCTTCACCACTGAGCCCACTAGCTAGTTCGCCATCCTCGGCATCTATCAGAATGTTGCCATATTCAGTCAAGCAGGTAAGGTTTTTTCTGGTGGCAGGGTGTTGGTACATATCCAGATCCATTGCCGGGCATACCATCACAGGACATCTGGCTGAAAGGTAAACGGCAGTAACGAGGTTGTCACATGCACCAGTAGCGAATTTGGTCAGTGTATTGGCGCTGGCAGGAGCCACCACCATAATGTCTGCCCAGAGGCCTAGTTCCACATGATTGTTCCATTCACCAGTTTCGTTTCTTTCGAAATGCGATAGAACGGGCTTTTTGGACAACGTGGCTAGAGTGAGTGGTGTAATAAAAGTCTTGGCGCTCTCGGTCATAATAACCTGTACTTCTGCACCCGCCTTGATTAGTAAACGCACAAAAAAAGCGGTCTTGTAGGCTGCTATTGAGCCACAAACCGCTACTAATACTTTTTTTCCTTCCAGCATAGCTGGTGAATTAAGCTTCTTCGTCAGGAGCTCTGAATGAAACCTTACCTTCTACAAATTCATCGATCGCTACGGTAGATGGCTTAGGCATTCTTTCGTAAAATCTAGAGATTTCAATCTGCTCTCTGTTTTCGAAAATTTCTTCGAGGTTATCTACGGAAGATGCGAATTCTGCCAATTTAGAATTCAATTCTTCTTTTTGTTGTGCCGAGATCTGTCTTGCTCTTTTACCAATTACAGTGATCGATTCGTAAATGTTTCCACTTAGATCAGCAATTTGCTCGTTATCTCTTGTAATAATAGACGCGTTTACTGCCATGTCCTTTATTGATTCTTGTTATTTTGATCGGCAAAGATAGTTAATTGTTCCATGCTTTCCGCATAAATTTCCTCTGCTTCTTTTATAAAAGGGCTGTTAGGATACTTGTCAACCATTTCTTCATAGCGATTGACAGTATTATTGTAACGCTCTTCTTGCTTAGAGGGAATACTTACTTCGGCCAAGTCGAATGCAGTTTTTACCGCGAGATAAGCTATTTCAGGATTATACCTTGAATCTGGATAGTCATCAGAAAAGTTATCAAACGCAATCAGGGCGGCTTTGTAGCGTCTCAGTTGGAAATAAAGTTTGGCATTGTCATAAGCCTTCGTTTCCAGTTTTATCTGCAATTCATCAATCAATCCTTCAGCTTCTTCCTCATACTTGGAGAATGGGTATTTGTTTAGAAACAACTGGAGTGCTGCAATTGCCTGATAAGTACTGGTTTGATCCAGACTAGCCTGAGGGGATTGCTTATATAACGAGTAAGCATGCATATAAGCAGCTTCTTCTATGTACTCACTTCTACCATATACCTCGGTAAATGTTTTGAAGTAGTGCGCACTTAAAATGTACTGATCCTGATGAAAATACGTGTAGGCGTAAATGAAGTTTGCTTTCTCGGCTTCTTCTGTACCACGAATGATTGGGAGAATCTCTTCCAGAAGTACACTTGACCGGTAATAGTCTTTCTCCTCATAGTACTCAAGAGCAGCTTCATACTTTACCTTCCAGTCAGTACTTTTTTGAAGCTTTCTGAATTTGGTACATGAAGCACTCACCAAAATCAATGTGATTAATGTAATATTTCTAACTATTGTCCTCATATTTCTCAATTGGGCGCAAACTTAATAGATCAATTCTATTTGATTGCTTTTAAATTCCATCATCCTTTTTTAATCCTTCCAGACTGTTGCCACGTAGTGGCACGGCTGGTTTATTCGGAGGTCTTCTGTTTGGTTGATTGTTATTTTGATTTATTCTATTTCTGACTGATTCAGGCAAAAGTTGCTCGGGCTTTTCTTCTGGTTTTCGAATGGTGGGCCTGTTGGGTATTTTGATGATGCTATCCCCTGGTTCATAATCAGGATTCAGGTAATAGGCTACATCATATAGTTCAGGTCGCTCATCGTTCCTCCATTGGAAACCCATTAGAAACTTGATTTCTTCCGTTAATTCGTGCGGAGGTATGAACTGCGCTTCTGGTTTGGTGTAAACCGAAAAACTAGATAGTTTCTGATCTTTGAAGCGTATTTGCATAGTCGCACAGAATATCTTGTTCATCCCCATTAATACTGAGTCTCCTTCTTCCAGGGCATAGTAGAGTATCTCACCATTTCCGTTCACGTCAATACGATCAATCTGATTCGCCTCAAAATAGGCTTCCATTTGTCGACCTTTAATCTGGTTGTAGTTGTCGATAGAGTCTGCTGATATAAGGAAGGACCTGGTCATAAGGTTCATTTTTTTCAGAACTTCTTCACGAATTTCCAAGCTAATCGTATCAGCGGAGATCTGATTTTGAACGTTCCACATCACTGGGTCATTGTAAAAGAATAATACCGAATCCTGAATGAAATGAGCCATGGAATCGGCAATCCCCTGAAGGCCTTGTTTAAACACTTTTATATTAGGGTAAGCCAAAATTCGTTTGGCTGAATCGTACTTGCTTTCTATTGCTACTAAGGTATCGGCAGTCAGATAGAATGTGTCAGCTTCCAGGATACGCTTCATCACCGGGCGGCCATAAATTTTACTGATGCCATTGCGGCGGTCATAGTATCCTTCATCCCCTATGATGATTACATCTTCATCTTTGGCAGTCATTTTCACATTCTGAACCGCCTTGTAGTATCGTTCCTTATCATCGAAGTAGAGCTCATCACCCTCGAGGTAATAGTCTTCCGTTTCGATTTCACCTTCAATGAAATCTGACTCCTCGAGCTCGGTTCGGAATTCGCCACCCTGGGAAAAAAGGGTGGTACCTCCTTCATCAATAATTTCCGTAGGTCCGTAAGTGTAAGCGATCTTGGTAGTGGTGTTGTATTTTAAGGTGTCTGTTTTTAATGTAAAGTCCGGGGCAATCAGGACCACATTGGTGTAAAACTGTGCATAGCTATCTTTTGAGAAGTAATAGCCGATTTTACTCGTCAGCGTATTGGTACTATCAATGAGTTTGCCATTGTTAAAATAATTTGCGATTTCTCCATCCAGGTCATAATCCAAAAACTCAGTGTATAGTCGCCGCTCATCTTCGCGATAGATGACATTTTTTCTAAGTCGAGCCATTCGGTTGTCACCTTCGTATGTCAGCTCCTCGGATGTGATTACTGCAGGGTCGTCAACGATTTTCACATGACCAAAAGCCTCCATCACGTTCTTTTTACTGAAGAAAAGCGAACTATCACAGTAAACTATGGTGTTTTCCTGAGTGAACACTACATTGTCATTCAGTTTTCTAAACGACTCACCATCCCTTTTGCCGAACTCCAGGGCTCCATCAGCCTTATATCTGATTTTCTTTCCTTTTTGAGCCTGAGCCAAAGGAGAAGTCATCAAAAGGATGAGCAGGAATGTATAATATTGTAGTGTTTTCGACATTGAGCGTGCAAAGCTAATATTAATCAACGATAGCAACTCCCTCTAGTATATGTACGAGCGTTTTTTAACATTTATTAAAGACCATCGCATGATCTCACCAGAGGATCGTGTGCTGGTAGCTGTCAGTGGTGGAGTCGACTCAATGGTTCTGGTCAGCCTGCTGAGTAGGGCTTCCATAAAAGTAGGTGTAGCTCATGTAAACTACCATTTAAGAGGTGTGGAATCAAATGACGATCAGCAACTAGTAGAGGCTTATTGTCAGAAAAACAACATTCAACTTCATGTAAGAGAAGTGCTACCAGAAGAATACGCTACAGGTGAGTCTATTCAGATGGTGGCGAGAGATATTCGATATAAATTCTTTGATCAACTGCTAGGTGACTTTAATTACTCTAAAATAGCCACAGCACATAATGCCAATGATAACCTGGAAACGGTTCTTCTCAATTTCACCAAAGGGACTGGTATAGCTGGCTTAACCGGAATTGCCACCATTAAAACGAACCGATTGATTCGGCCATTGCTCTTTGCTCGCAAGGAAGAGGTTTACCAGTATGCCAAAGAAAACAGCATCAACTGGCGAGAAGATGTTAGCAATGAGAAGAATGATTACCAACGCAACCGAATAAGAAATGCGGTTATTCCAGAGTTAAAGAAAATCAATCCGAATCTGGAGAACACCTTTGAAGAGTCCCTCATACGGTTTAAAGGAAGTGCTGATTTGGTTGATGGTCAGGTTAAAAACCTGGAGCATTACGTGGAAGAATCAGATAGCGGAATCACCATCACTACCGAATGGGTTGATTATGGGAATGCTTCTGTTGTGCTTTTGGCTGAGTTGCTAAAGCGATGGGGCGTGCCGTTTGGTATGGCTAAAAACATTCATCAATCGATCACTAGTCAATCGGTCGGGGCTTTGTTTGAAACCGCTGGTTGGCTGCTTAATGTGGATCGGGGACAGTTGATCATAAAACCGAGTCAACCTGGTTTTTCCATCCGTGAAAAGATACATGAAAAGGAGGGTGAGCTAAAGGTTTTGGGAGGATTGCTGAAGTGGGAAAAAGTGGACGGAAATCAGTTACCACAAAGTATCGAAAAGACCACAGCATATTTCGATTTTGATCAGCTGGTCTGGCCTTTGAGCTTACGTCAGTGGGAGCAGGGAGATCGCTTTCAGCCTTTAGGAATGAAGGGTAAAAAAAAGGTGAGCGATTTTATGATTGACAGCAAAATTCCCGTAACATTGAAAGAAGAGGTGTTAATTTTAGAATCAGAAAGCCGGATCATGTGGCTGGTAGGTTACCGGGCAGATGAGCGGTTTAAAATAAGCACAACAACCAGGGCGATGCTCAAAGTGGAATTCATTCAAAATGCTTAAGTTTTTCAAAAAGAAATATTCTGAAGAAGATTTAGTCCTTTTTAATTTTCTAAGGAAGAATCGTCTGTTCGAAAAGCTCTCTAACCGGGAGCTATCGTATTTTGCTCCTTATCTCTACTTGCGCAAGTATCATGAAAATGAGGTGGTTTTTTTTACCAGAGACCCAAGTCAGGCGGTATACATTCTGAAGAGCGGAATAGTTACACTCAATCTGGAATTGAAGGATGATTTTGAAAAACTAATGACCCTAAGGAGCGGTCGATTGTTTGGTGACAATGCATTTATTTCGGGTACCAAGCGATTGTACACTGCTATAGTGATGACTGACGAAGCAGACATTTATGTGATCCCCAAGGCCAATCTAATGGAGGTAATGAACAACCATTCAGAAGTTCGTGCCAAGGTGATGACAGCCTTCTCAGAACAGTACAATGAGTACACCAGTAACCTGTTTCAGACCTATAAGTCTTCGCTCGGTTTCTTTGACCTGAATACGGTCTATAATGACCTAAACCTTTAGCCATCAAACCTTTGCTATTCCCGCTTTGGATAGTAGCTTTGGCCTGACAAATTTTTCTCATCCAAATCCTTATAAATAGATGAAAGTAACCGTTGTAGGCGCAGGAGCTGTAGGTGCGAGCTGCGCAGAATATATTGCGATTAAAGATTTCGCTTCGGAGGTTGTTCTAATAGATATCAAAGAAGGTTTTGCAGAGGGCAAGGCAATGGACTTGATGCAAACCGCTTCGTTAAACAGTTTTGATACGAAGATCACTGGAACGACCAATGATTACACCAAAACTGCTGATAGTCATATAGCCGTGATTACTTCTGGAATTCCTAGAAAACCAGGTATGACTCGTGAAGAGTTGATTTCTACGAATGCAGGTATCGTTAAGTCGGTAGCTGAGAACCTGATCAAGCATTCACCAAATGTGATCATAATTGTGGTTTCTAACCCAATGGATACGATGACTTACCTTGCCCATCAGGCAACAGGTCTTCCAAAGAACAGAATCATCGGAATGGGTGGAGCATTGGATTCGGCTCGCTTTAAGTACAGATTGTCTGAAGCATTGGATTGCCCGGCATCTGACGTGGATGGAATGGTGATCGGTGGTCATAGCGATACCGGTATGATTCCATTGACTCGATTGGCTACCAGAAACAGTGTGCCAGTTTCTAAGTTCTTGTCTGATGACAAACTGGAATACGTGAAAGAAGAAACGAAAGTGGGTGGAGCTACTCTGACAAAACTTCTCGGAACTTCAGCATGGTATGCACCTGGAGCTGCTGTATCGGCGATGGTACAGGCGATTGCTTGTGATACGAAGAAAATGTTCCCATGCTCTTGCTTATTGGAAGGGGAGTATGGATTAAGTGATATTTCTATCGGAGTGCCTGCCATTATTGGTAAAAATGGTATTGAGCAAATCGTTGAAATCGAATTGGACGCTGCTGAAAAAGCAAAACTCGAAGAGAGCGCTGAGGCAGTGAAGAAAACAAACGGGTTGTTATAAACCTAAGTTGAAGTAAATTGACCAAAACCCTGACAAGCGTGCTTCGTCAGGGTTTTTTGTTTGGAGTAACAACAAATGATTAATCCACGTAATTTGTGATTCCAGACAAACCTGTACTATTTTGACGGTTCCATTATTAAGAGATAGTTCTCCATGATAGAAAAATACGATCATTTAATCGAACAGAGTGACCTAATCAGCCGGGATCTGAGCTGGTTAAGTTTTAATTACCGGGTGCTTGACCAATCCATGAAAGAAGGTCGAAGCTTGTTTGATAAGCTCAAATTTGTAGCAATTACTGCTTCCAATGCGGATGAGTTTTTCATGATTCGAGTCGGTAGTTTGTACAACTATCTGGATTATGGTAAGGATCGTGTCGATTATTCTGGGTTAAGAGCCGTGCCTTTCAAAAGGAAATTACTTCATGATTATAAAGCTTTTGCAGGTAAGCAAAATGAGGTTTTCATCAAAAGTCTGCAGCCGGATTTTTCAAATAGCAACTTTGAGATTCTCTCTTATGATAAGCTTCAAAAGAGAGAAAAGGAACGAGTAAGCAACTACTTCGAAAAGATGGTGTTCCCTATGCTCACACCGATGGTCTATGATTCATATCATTCCTTCCCAATATTGATGAATAATATTCTGGTGTTTGGTGTGGTGACCAAGACACAGGATAAGAAGGAGAAACGGAAAATGTCTTTCATCCAGATACCACAGAATCTTCCGAGGTTCTATGAAATGGAGCGAAAGGATAAAGTAATCTTTGTTCCGATAGAAGAGGTTGTTCGCCAGCACATTGACGAGGTTTTTAAGAATGTAGAGATCACTTCTAAGACGTTGTTTAGGGCGACACGGAATGGAGACTTTACACTGGAGGAATCTGAGGATATGGAGGCCAACTTCATCGAAGAGATGAAGAAGAAATTAAAGACTCGTAAAACGGGCCGTGTAGTAAAACTGGAAGTGGAAGCCAGCTATGACAAGTGGCTGCTACGTCAACTGAAGACTCGATATGAAATCGATGATGACAACATTATCCAGGTGCCGGAAGGCGGATTAATGGATTACACGGGGCTCTGGCAGATCGTTAAGCACGATGAGTTCAAAGACCAGACAGTAACCTTACCTAAACCCGTCCCACCGATTAGCATGTCTGAGTATGAGGATCAGAACATGTTCAAAATTTTAAAGGATCGCGATATACTGTTGCACCACCCATACAACAGCATCGACCCATTACTTGATCTACTGGATCAGGCGTCTGATGACCCGAATGTTCTTTCCATCAAGCTGACCATTTACCGATTAGCGAAGAACTCCCGTATCGTTTCGGCTTTACTGAACGCTGCTGAAAATGGGAAACACGTTTCGGTGTTGTTTGAGGTCAAGGCTCGATTTGATGAGGAAAACAACATGAAAGAAGCGCAGCGTCTACAACGTGCTGGTTGCTTTGTGATTTATGGTGTAGGGATGCTGAAAACGCATACCAAATTGCTCCTCATTGTGAGAAGAGAAGGGGAGAAAGTGAAACGATTTGTGCACATGTCCTCAGGTAACTACAATGAAGATACTGCCAGATTGTACACAGATATAGGTCTTTTGAGCTCGAATGAAGCATACGCCAATGATGTGCAGGAATTCTTCAATGTAATCACCGGCCATTCAGTACCTGATAAGTATGAAAACCTGATCACTGCTCCTCGCGAGATGCGAAATAAACTCATCGAACTGATCAACAAGGAGGAGGAGAATGCGAAGAAGGGTTTATCAGCAGGTATTGTTATTAAGATCAATTCCTTACAAGATAGCGATACCATCATGGCGCTTTACGCGGCATCTAGAGCCGGAGTGAAGATCAAATTGATCGTTAGAGGTATTTGCTGTATTCGTCCTGGAAGGCCAGGGTTGAGTGAGAATATTACGGTACGTTCCATCGTTGGAGATTACCTGGAGCATAGTAGAATATACTATTTCCACAATGAAGGAAGTCCTTTGGTTTATAGTGGCTCTGCGGACATGATGGTGCGTTCTTTTGATAGTCGATTGGAATCCTTATTCCTGATCAATGACTTGTTGCTCAAGCAACAGGCGATCAATATTCTGTCATTCAATATGAAAGACAATGTCAATGGGTATGAGATGAATGAAGATGGCTCATTCACACCGATTGAAATGAATGAGGAAAAGCCATTTAACATTCACAAAGAATTTTACCGGGTTAAGAGAGAGGGAATCCTGGCGGCAAAACTGTTTGATTAATGCGCGATAAAAAATACTGGCTTGATCACTTGCACATGGAAGCGCATCCGGAGGGTGGTTTCTACAAAGAGGTGTACCGAAATCCAAATACCATTCAAATCATGCAAGGAGGAGGCACGAGGAATCTAGCCACCTCCATTTACTTTCTGCTGGGTGAAGGCGATAAGTCGTACTTTCATCAATTGACCTCAGATGAGCTGTGGTATTACCATGGAGGAGGAACATTGGATGTTCACATTTTTGAACATGGAGGGTACCGTCTGGAAAAACTGGGCAATAATCCTGATGATGGAGAGAGCCTGCAAGTGTTGCTCCCAAGACAGAGTATCTTTGCAGCAGAACTTAGTGCTCTTTCACCAGAAGACTATGCCTTGATCGGCTGTATGGTCAATCCAGGCTTTGACTTCAAAGACTTTCGTTTGGTCCAGAGGGAAGAGTTACTTAAAGAATACGCTGATCATGAGGAGTTGGTGGAGCGTTTTACACTTTAGTTATTGTTGTTCTTTATTTTAATCTAACCTTAAAAACCTCCTCATATTGATCATTTGCTAGCTTAACCATCACAATACTTTCCGTTACTTGATTTAACGAGATGTTTTTATCGTTATTAATTGTGTCAGACAAAAGGACTTTTCCTGTAAGATCGAAGAGGGTCACTTGATAGTCCTCATCTAATAAGGAACGAATGGAAAAGGTTTTGCCCAGAACAAACAACTTGACTTGTGATTTTTTAATCGAAAGGATAGCAGGCAGGTCTTCCAGCCAACTCACCGTCTCTGGGAAGATGCTGCGCCAATAAGCTTCATTATGTTTTTGGTTTGGGTGCACCACAAGATTGACATGTTTAAACCCTTTGTCAGCTAAAAGATTACCTACCTTATTTATATTGGATTCGACAGAGCCAGGTTCACCACCACCTGCACTCAGGTATACTTTGATGTCAGTACTGGTAGTTACAGTGTCTATAAAACTGAAAATCTCTGGGTTGAACCAAAAGGCTGGCGAAAGGGCGCCAATTTTACCGTAGACCTTTGGGTGTTTCAGTCCTACATACATGGAAATTAGGCCACCTAGTGAACTTCCTATAATGGTGGTGTTCTCAGGGCCCACAAGAGTTCTATAGTTTTCATCAATGTATGGTTTTAGTCGCTCCACCAAAAACTGGCCATAAAAATCACCTTCTCCACCACCATATTCTTTATTTTCCCATGGAGCGTACTCCGCGATTCGTTTCTCTCCTCCGTTTTCTATGCCTATGACGATAAAGCCATTTTCAGTTTGTTCATAGATTTCATCTAATGATTCGTCCACTTCCCACTCACCGGCAAATGCTGTCGCATCATCAAAGAGGTTTTGCCCATCATGCATGTAGATAACTGGGTAGTGTTCATTGGTGAAGGAATAATTAGGAGGAAGATAGACCCAAATTCGTCTGGTACGATTTAGCTGTGGCATGTAAAAATCGTCGATGTTTTCTACTTTAGCTGATTTGGTGGCGATCACTTCCTGCTCAAAGTCTTTCCATGTCTCCACATGAATATAGACCGTATCAAGTTCTTTGCTAAAGTGGAAAGTTCTATTGGTGATGTCTTTTCCCCATTCATCTGTTTCTACAGCGTCCCAGTTGCCCCGAGTAAACTTATAATTAATGTCTTTCATAGTAGACTCAATGGTGATGGAATAGATAGATCCGGACTTTTGAAGCTTGTGCATCTGGTTTCCGGGTGACCAATTATTGAAGTCTCCGGCAATGAATATGTCGGACCAATCATGATTGTCGGGCAGTGAGTTGATGATAAACGTAACTTGTCCAGAAGCAGAGTCAAAAAAGAGCAGGCAAAGTAGAAGTGAGATTAATCTCATGGGTTGTTTTATTTGAAATAAAACTAAGCAATATGAAAGGAATTGTTTTGTTTTCGAAATGGGTATAAAAAAAAGGTGACCTAAAAAGGTCACCTTATAAGTGTGAGTACAACTTTTTTTTAATGAGCAGGCTTGTGCTTTCTCTGCCAGATAAAGACGACAATAAAGGCTCCGATCAGGATGATTGGAATCAGAGCAATATTGGCTAGGGTTGCCTGTCCGGCAGCCAACTCCAAAGCTTCTCCAGCAAGCCCTTCTCCACTCAGTGAAGCCCGATGGCCTTCGATCCATCCACCAATGATGGGTTGGAATATGGATAAGCCAAGCATACCCACACCACCAATAAGTGACATGCCCAGGGCTCCTGTTTCGGGTAAGTACTCTGCAACAAAAGAGATCATGGTAGGCCAGAAATAACATACGCCCACAGCAAAGAGGATTGCAGCGACATAAACCATAGGGCCGGTAGCCATACTCATTAAAAAGATTGCTACGCTAGATATGATAGCAGAGGCTAAAAGAACCCCAGTTATGTTTAGTCGGTGAATTAACGGACCAGCAAATAAACGGCCAACCGCCATTAGACCAGTGACCAGTGCAAGAACCAGCAGTGGTTGAGCGCCAGAGTTGGCTAAAATTCTTTCCACCCATGATTGGGTTCCTAACTCTGTGGTAGCTGTCAGTGCCATACATGCGAGCATCAACCAATAAATTGGAGATGAGAAGATGGCCTTTAAATTACTTCCAGTGGATACGGTCGTTTCTTTAGGCGCTTCTGGAAATTTCTGTCCAAGAAACAGGAAGAAATAGATAAGCGCAGGAACGTACATGATGGCCAGCTTGATTTGCCATCCACCGCCCATGTTTGCTACTAAAAGTGCCAATACTGAACCAATGGCAATTCCTCCAGGAAACCATACATGAAAGCGGTTAAGCATTACAGCTCTTTTTTCTGTATACATCGCGGCTATCATCGGATTGTATGCTGCTTCTACCATTCCATTACCGAAGCTTATAAAAAAGGTAGAGAAAAAGAGGGTGTAAAAACTGGAAGAAAGAATGGAAAAAGTAATTCCTAATAGGTGGCAGACAAAAGCGATGTTACCAATTTTTCGTGGACCAAGGGTATTGTAAATAGGTCCGCCTACCAGGGTGGCTATCGGGAACCCAAAAATTCCCATGAAGTTGATCCAGCCAAGTTGAGAATCGTCCAGGCTCATGTCGGCTACAAGGTCATTCATGATGCCGGCTCTGATACCGAAAGCAAAGGCTGTTGTTAGCAATGCAAAACAACTAGCGATAAAAAGTCGCTGACTATTAACGGTTGAATTCATTTATATAAAGCTTTTTTTAATGGGCGATCAAGATAACAAAATAAGTCATTCAAAATCAATGGATTTTAACAGATTTGTAAAATTAGATTTGTTAAATATTGATTTCTGCAAAACTTATGATTTCTGAGATTCTGGATTGGTAGTCTTTAAATTTTTGTAAGCTTTGTGTCAGGAAGGATGAAAACGAAAAGTGATGAGCTACATTAAATGTGTAAAAAGTTGTCATCAAACGTCCTTTACCAGCAGGAAATGGTGCTGATTTTAGGGCAAATCAGGCAGGTTTGTGTAGTTTAGACGCATTAAATAGTATAAAGAAAAACCAGTGAAGCAAATACACGTTCGACTAAGCGCCATGATGTTCCTCCAATTTTTTATATGGGGTGGCTGGTTTGTTACTTTGGGTACATTTATGGCCAATAACCTAAGTGCAACAGGTGGCGAAACGGCCATGGCTTATTCTACCCAATCCTGGGGAGCCATTATTGCACCTTTCATTGTTGGACTTATCGCGGATCGCTATTTCAATGCGGAAAGAATTTTAGGTGTTTTGCATCTGCTAGGGGCAGTGCTTATGTACCAGATGCATGTGTCAACGGAGTTTACCAATTTTTACCCCTATGTTTTGGCATACATGATCGCTTACATGCCTACTTTGGCATTGGTCAACTCGGTCTCATTTAGACAAATGACAGACCCATCCAAAGAGTTTTCAAAAATCAGAGTATTCGGAACCATAGGTTGGATCGGTGCAGGACTGGTGATAAGCTATCTTTTTTCCTGGGACGCACAGGAGGCAATCGCTAATGGGATGCTCAAAAACACGTTTTTGATGACCGCAATTGCATCCTTGCTATTTGGGATTTACAGTTTTACATTACCAAAAACACCTCCATCGGTAGCCAAAGGAGAGAAGTTAACCGTGAGTGATATTCTAGGGCTGGATGCGTTGAAGCTTCTAAAAAATCGCAATTTCGCCGTATTCTTCGTTTCATCTATTCTAATCTGTATTCCGCTGGCATTTTATTATCAAAATGCTAATCCGTTTTTAGCCGAAATCGGGGTAACTAATCCTACAGGGAAAATGACGATAGGGCAGGTATCCGAAGTTCTATTCATGCTTTTATTACCCGTATTCCTCACCAAATATGGCATCAAAAAGACGTTGTTGTTCGGGATGCTGGCCTGGGCATTGCGCTATGGATTGTTCGCTTTTGGTAATGCCGATAGTTCTGTGTACATGCTGTTACTGGGCATTGCCCTGCATGGTATATGCTACGATTTTTTCTTTGTTTCGGGTCAGATTTATACCGATTCCAAAGCGGGAGATAAGTTTAAAAGTTCAGCACAGGGAATGATCACATTGGCCACCTATGGCGTGGGTATGTTGATTGGATTCTGGGTGGCTGGTCAGATTACGGATTATTACGTAATTGATGGCGGACATGCATGGCAAAGCATCTGGTTGTTCCCTGCAGGTTTCGCTGTTTTGGTTTTTATCTTGTTTGCTGTAGCATTTAAGAAAGAAAATATTTCATACGAAAAGCAATAGATTAATAGAATGAGTAAAGGAAAAATAAGACTAGGATTAATCGGTGGAGGAGCCAATTCATTTATCGGCCCGGTGCATCGCATAGCTGCATACATGGGTGAGCGTTATCAACTGGTAGGTGGTGTTTTTGATGTGGACCATAAGGCCAGCATGGAATTCGCAGAGAAACTTGAACTGGATACTTCCAGAACCTATTCCAATATTGATGAATTGATCGAGAAGGAGTCTGCTTTACCGGCTCATGAGCGAATAGAGGTTGTGTCTATTCTGACACCTAATTTCCTACATTACCCAATGGCTGCTCAGTTAATCAAAGCAGGGTTTCATGTGATTTGTGAAAAGCCGATAACCATGAAGGCTTCCGAGGCGGTTGAGTTGGAAGCATTGATAAAAGAACATGGAGTAGTTTTTTGTCTGACCCATACCTACACGGGCTACCCGATGGTACGTCAAATGAAGACCATGATAGCCGAAGGAGTTATCGGAAAGGTCCAGAAAGTAGATGCACAGTACTATCAAGGTTGGATTAACCCATTTATTCATGATAAGGAAAAACGTTCCAGCATCTGGAGACTTGATCCCGCTAAATCCGGACAGAGTTGCTGCTATGGCGATATTGGTGTCCATGCTTTTAACCTAATCGAATACACCACTGGATTAAAGGTGGAAAAGGTATTAGCGGATGTCAATACGCTGTATGAAGACAATCCTTTGGACGTGGATGGCACCACATTGATTCGCATCAAAGAAGGAGTGCGCGGAGTTATCTGTGCTAGTCAGATAGCTACTGGCGAAGAAAACAACATCAAAATAGCCGTTTACGGAGATAAAGGAGGGCTTTTTTGGGAGCAAGAGCACCCAACGTTCCTTACTCATCTCAAAGAAGGAGAACCACGTCAGATACTGAAGCCAGGAAATCCGTATACATCTGATTTTGCTATGGAAAGTACGAAAATCGCTCCGGGACACCCTGAAGGGCTTTTTGATGCGATGGGCAATATCTATGCGGGTACAGCTCAAGCGATTAGAGGCGAAGCATACCGAGATGGAGCTTTTCCAAACGTAGAAGACGGAGTACGTGGAATGAAATTTATTGAAGCGGTACTCTTGTCGAGTAGAAATGGTCAAACCTGGGAAAACATATAGAAATGAGTCATCGCAAACTACGGATGGGCATGATTGGTGGTGGTCAAGGGGCCTTTATAGGTGGAGTACACCGCATAGCAGCCAATCTTGATGGTCAAATCGAGTTGGTCTGTGGTGCTTTCAGTTCTGACCCTCAGCGATCCAGAGATTCAGGCAAGGATTTGTTCCTACCTGAAAACAGATGCTACGGCAGTTTTCAGGAAATGATTACTGCAGAAAAAGAGTTGCCAGAAGGAGAGCGTATGGACTTTGTATCCATTGTGACTCCCAATGTGATGCATTTCGAACCTGCCTTGTTAGCATTGGAAAATGGTTTTCCAGTGATTATTGATAAGCCACTAGCATTTACTCTGGAGCAGGCACTTGAGCTTAGAGATAAGGTGAAAGAAACAGGTCTTCCATTTGCCGTCACGTATACATACACCGGCTATCCGATGGTTAAACAAGCGATGGCTATGGTCAGGAATAGCGAGATTGGGCAAATACATAAAGTGATGGTCGAGTATCCGCAAGGGTGGTTGACGACAAAAGTTGAAGATACTGATCAGAAGCAGGCGTCATGGCGCGCAGATCCAGCGCGGGCAGGAATCAGCAATTGCTTTGGAGATATTGGAACTCATGCCATTAACATGGTTGAGTATGTCTCTGGCTTAAAGGTGACTGAGGTACTTTCCGAAATTAGAGCAACAATCGAGGGCAGGCCCTTGGATGATGATGCGAACGTTTTACTGCATTTTGAGAATGGAGCCAATGGAGTATTGTCCGCTTCACAAGTCGCCAATGGAGATGAAAACGATCTGAAGTTCAGAGTTTATGGTGATAAAGGCGGACTCGAATGGTCACAAAGAGACCTCAACACCCTTATCGTTAAAGACCATGGCAACCCGGATCGGATTTTCAGAACTGGAGCCGATCGGGGTGGTTACCTTTCAGAAGAGGCCATGCTCCACACACGGACGCCATCAGGTCATCCAGAGGGATATCTGGAAGCTTTCGCCAATATCTATAGAAATTTCGCACATGCTTTGAGAGGTCACCTTTTTAAAGAGAAAGTAAATCCCAAACTTGATTTTCCAGGAGTGGAAGACGGAGTGATGGGAATGGCGATGATTGAAGCTGTGGTGGCCTCAACCAAAAATGGCAATACCTGGACTAAAGTGAGTCATTAAGGTTTTGAGTTTAAAGTTGAAATCCATGGCCACAATAACTGATTTTAACGAATTGAAAGTTTGGCAAGTATCAAGAGTCTTAAATAAACAAATCTTCTCTGAAGTGTTTGAAAGGGATGATATAAAAGATTATGCACTAAAAGACCAGTTGAATAGATCAGCAGGGTCTGTGATGGGCAATATTGCTGAAGGTTTTGGAAGAGGCGGTAATAAGGAATTTATCAACTTTCTGGGCTTTTCACTTGGTTCACTGAGTGAAGTTGAAAGTCAGTTGATAAGAGGCTGTGACAGGTCTTACCTTGATGAAGTTCGAATGGAACAATTTGAAAAGAGCATAAAAGAGTTGAGAGGAATGCTAATATCTTTCTCAAATTATCTACGCAAGTCAGATTTTCGTGGAAGCAAGTTCAAGGTTGAAGAACCTGAATCGACCTATGGAAACTTTCAAACCTAAACCTGGAACCTAAAACTAAAACTTAGAACCTAAAACTTATAATATGAAAACAATCAAAGGACCAGCGATTTTTTTGGCGCAGTTTGCAGACGATAAGGCTCCATTTGATAACCTGAAGAATATATGTGAATGGGCCAAAGGTCTGGGGTATAAAGGCGTACAGATTCCGGCATGGGATGGTCGACTGATCGATATTAAGAAAGCTGCTGATAGCAAGACTTATGCTGATGAGATTAAGGGCATCGTGAATGAAGCCGGTTTGGAGATCACAGAACTGGCCACTCATCTTCAAGGTCAATTAGTAGCCGTTAATCCTGCATACGATAGCATGTTTGATGCTTTCGCACCTGATTCTGTAAAAGGCAACCCTAAGGCGCGTAATGAGTGGGCCATAGATCAGGTTAAGTCAGCTGCAACTGCGAGTAAGAACCTTGGAATCGATGTGATGGCGAGCTTTTCAGGAGCGTTGCTTTGGCACACTGTTTATCCATGGCCACAACGTCCGGCAGGATTGGTAGAACTTGGCTTCAAAGAATTGGCTAAGAAATGGATGCCGATTTTGGATCATGCCAAAGACAATGGAGTGGAGATCTGTTATGAGTTGCATCCTGGAGAGGACTTGCACGATGGCATTACTTACGAACGATTTTGGGAAGCCACTGGCAAGCATAGCTCGGCTAAAATCCTTTATGATCCATCGCATTTCCTATTGCAGCAGATGGATTACCTGCAGTTCATTGACTTCTATCACGAAAACATTCGGATGTTTCATGTAAAGGACGCCGAATTTAACCCAACAGGTAAAGCGGGTGTTTATGGTGGATATGAGAGTTGGGTGGATCGCCCTGGTAGATTCAGATCACTGGGTGATGGTCAGGTAGATTTTAGCGGTATTTTCACCAAACTAAGCCAATACGATTTTGATGGATGGGCAGTGCTTGAGTGGGAGTGTTGCATTAAATCTCCACAGCAAGGAGCTGCAGAGGGAGCACCTTTTATCCAAAATCACATCATTGAAGTAACAGAGAAAGCATTTGATGATTTTGCTGGAGCGAAACCGGATGATGAAGCCAATAGAAGAATATTAGGTTTATAAAGATTTAAGTAGAAGTATTATATAGTATGAAGAAGTATTTGGTATTTGGTTTGGCTGCATTATCTCTGATAGCCTGTAAAGAAGAAAAGACAGTGGAGCGTCCTATAGAAGCGTGGGTGTTTCGGTCTGTGATGGACCTAAAACCGAGGATGGTCACAGCAGCACTTAATGAGGATGTTTGGGTCTCGTATGATGCCCAGAGAGCCTCACTTTATAAAGCCTGGAAAGGTGGAGTGAACTTTGATGGAGCAGTGTATACCACAGTTCATGGACCCCAGCCCACGAGTAAAGGCTATGCCTACTACACCGATGAAAGTGAAGAAGACAATGAGTGGTTTGTGGTGAAAGGCGATGTTGTCACCAAACCTGAAATCCAGTACAAGGGCCATCGCCTGGTAGATGGTCAGGTGCAATTGATGTACGAGTTGATAGTAGAAGGCCAGAAAATTAAGGTTTTTGAAACTCCTGAAGCGGTAAAACGAGGTAGTCAAAATGGACTGTTTAGAAAGTTTGAACTTGAAAATGCCGGAGATTATACCGTAGGTCTCAATACGACCATTGGTTCATTGCTCAATGAACGGGATCTTACAACCAATGCTGACTTTCAGATTACTTCGAGTGAGTCTGTAGAATATCCGGGTGGCTCTGTGATGAAAGTGTCTGGAAAACTCTTACTAAAGAGCGATGGACCAACCGAGCTGAAGGCGTTTTACCATCAAGGATTTGATATGGTGGCTGGTAAAGCTCCTGAGGATGAAACAGAGGAACTTGTCGTTCCGGTAGGTGCTCAGTTGATTGAGCGCAGCGATTGTAAATCATGTCACAATGAAGAGGTGAAAACCGTAGGGCCTGCGTATGTGGCAGTGGCACGGAAATACAGCGATAGCGACGAAACAGTAGCTATGCTTGCTGGAAAGGTTATCAAAGGAGGTAGTGGTGTATGGGGAGAGGCATTGATGACACCTCATGCAGATTTGGCGACTGAGGATGCTGAAAGCATGATCCGGTATATTCTAAGTTTGGATGACGATGAGGGAGACTCCGATGCAAATGCCTGGCACCTGGGAGTGAAAACGGTAACTCCTGGTTTTTCCGATAGCTTTACAACGATTACTAAAGAGTCTTCGGGGCTGGCAGCTTATCTGTACTTGTATTCAGGAGATTCACCCAACTTCAAAGTACTTAAAGGAGAAGCTCCATTCAAAGGAACCGTCATTCCACAATTACACATTCGAAGTAGTTCGGCATTGGGAGACCGCCGCGAAAATGTAGCCATGATTGCTAAAGGATCATTGAATATTTCGAAAACCGCTAGCTACAGTTTCCGAATTGTTTCTGATGACGGCAGTAAAGTATATGTGAATGGTGAAGAAATTATTGATAATGGTGGCCCACATGGCACCATAGCCCGCGACGGTGAAGTTTATCTAAAAGCGGGTAAGCATGATCTGGAGATTCATTATTACAATGGAGCATCTGGAGGGGTGGTTTCTTTCCAATGGTTCAATACCGACTTAGGAAACTTTGAGGTGGTACCAGAGTCGATGCTCTCGGTTTCACCGGAAGACTATGAAGAAGTTAAACCATACATCGATGCGGGTAAGTTGGTAAAATCCATTCCAGGTGACCAGCAGTGGTTGGCGGGTATACACCCTTCGTTCGATCTATTTCAGGCAAGACCTGATGACTTCAAACCACGTGTAGGAGGAATTGATTTCTTGAATGAAGACCAGATGTTGGTTTGTACGTGGGATTCTTTAGGGCCGGTATATCTGGTGGAGAATTTCCGCTCAGAAAACCCGGAAGAGATTACTGTAAAGCGCATCGCAACAGGTTTAGCAGAACCCTTGGGAATAAAAGTAGTGGACGGAGAAATTTACGTTTTACAAAAGCAAGAGCTGACAAAGTTGGTGGATACTGATGGCGACATGATCATTGATGAGTATTTGACCGTGACTGATGATTGGACAGTGTCTTCGAATTTTCATGAATTTTCATTTGGACTGGTTTACAAAGAAGGCTACTTCTATGGGGCCTTAGCTACCGATATTTTACCCGGTGGGGCTTCTGCTAATCCACAACCGAAAGATCGCGGCAAGTTGGCGAAGATTTCCAAAGAAACCGGAGAAGTGGAGTTCATTGCCTCCGGATTACGCACTCCAAATGGCATTGGAATTGGAGTAGATGGAGAAATTTTCGTGGCTGATAATCAAGGAGATTGGTTACCGGCCTCAAAAATTAATCATGTCAGAAAAGGTGCCTGGTATGGTTCTCGATCTGTGGACTTTGAAGGAACGGAAGGTCTCGTACAGGACGAACCGGTGGTTTGGCTTCCTCAGGATGAAATCGGGAACTCACCGAGTACACCACTCTACCTGGACAAGGGACCGTATGCTGGACAGATGATCCATTGTGAGGTGACACATGGAGGAGTGAAGCGCGTGTTTGTAGAGGAGGTCAATGACAACTATCAGGGGGTTGTGTTCCGGTTTTCTCAGGGTATAGAAGCAGGTGTAAATCGACTGGCGTGGGCTCCTGATGGCTCGTTGCTCGTAGGTGGTATTGGTGTTTCCGGTAACTGGGGACAGACAGGTAAGCTCAACTATGGACTTCAGCGAATGGTCTACAATGGTAAATCCACTTTCGAAATGCTAAAGGTGATGGCCAAATCAGATGGATTTGAGATCGAATTTACGGAGCCCATCAAGGAAGGACAGGTCATTTCTCCTGACAATTTTCAAATAGAACAATTCTACTTCAAACCAACCAAAGAGTATGGCGGACCGAAGCTTGGTTTGACTACCATGAATCCAACTGCTTTTTCACTATCTGAAGATCGAAAAACAGTTTCATTCCAGTTGGATGGTCTTAAAGAAAAGCACGTCGTGTATTTCCGCGTAAAGCGTCCTTTTGTAAGTGCTAGTGATCACGAACTATGGACCACTGAGGCCTGGTATACACTGACCAATATACCAGCCAATGATCCAGTGCAGCTGACTAATACTGATATACCTCACAATCAGCTAACCAAAGCGGAAAAGGATGCAGGATGGAAGTTGCTGTTTGATGGTCAATCAACAACTGGCTTACGCAATTATAACCGAGAAACACTCAGCGGTAAATGGCAAGCTCAAAACGGCACATTGACCTTTAACCCAGAGGCCTCTGGTGCTGGCGGTGATGTGGTCATCACGGACAAACCCTATGAAAACTATGAGTTGTTACTGGATTGGAAGATTTCATCAGGTGGCAACAGCGGGATCATTTACCATGTAGTGGAGGATGAACAATATGAATACCCATGGTTGACGGGAATGGAAAATCAAATACTCGATAATGAGCGACATCCTGATGGACAAATCGAAAAGCATCGGTCAGGAGATTTGTATGACATGATTGAAACGAAATTCGTCACAGTAAATCCAGCCAATGAATGGAATAGTGTCATTTTAAAAGTAAAAGATAATCATGTGGAACACTGGCTCAATGGCTATAAAGTAGTCGAGTATGAGTTAGGTGACGACACCTGGAAGGCCATGGTGGCTGGGAGTAAGTTCAGCGAAATGCCTGATTTCGGAAAGGCAAAACAAGGACATATTACTTTACAGGATCATGGAAATAGCGTCTGGTTTAGAAATATTAAAATAAGAGAATTATAAAGTGAAAAGGTTAGCATTAGGTGTACTTGTGGGCTTAATTGGGTTTGGGTGCAGTACAGGACATGAAGAGGAAGCAGTTGCGAAAGCTCCAGAGGAAACCAGGTTTATCAAAGAAGTATTTGCTTCTAATTTGTATGAACCTACTGAGTTGGCCGTATTGCCAAAAAGTAAAATACTCTTCACACAAAGAAGAGGAGCAATAAAACTTTTTAATCTCGAAACAGATGAGCTGTCTACTTATGATTCCATACCGGTTTATCATGTCAATGAAGATGGGTTGATGGGGATGTCGCTGGACCCTGGTTTTGAGCAGAATGATTGGATTTATTTCTATTATTCTCCAGTGGGTGATTTGGATGTCAATAGACTTTCCAGATTCACGTATACCCCGGGTGGACTTAGAAATGAGGTGGTAGTCCTGGAGGTGCCTGTACAGCGAGACGAGTGCTGCCATACGGGTGGTTCCATCCAGTTTGGAGGAGATGGTTTGTTGTATTTGTCTACCGGTGACAATACCAATCCGTTTGCATCGAATGGATACTCACCATCAGACGAGCGTCCGGGTAGAGAGGCTTGGGATGCACAACGATCATCTTCTAATACAAATGATCTGAGAGGTAAGATTTTACGGATCAAGCCAGAACCAGATGGTACCTATTCCATTCCGGAAGGCAATCTTTTTGTAGATGATGATCCGAAAACAAGGCCTGAGATTTACGTGATGGGATGTCGAAATCCATACCGTATCTCTATTGACAGTAAAAGAGGTTGGGTTTTTTGGGGAGATGTAGGACCTGATGCAGGAACGGACCAGGAGGGCAGAGGGCCAAGAGGTTATGATGAATTTAATGTCGCTACACAACCCGGCTACTTCGGATGGCCTCTGTTCGTTGGTAAAAACTTCGCCTATAATGAGTGGGATTTCGCAAAGGCTTCTGGAGCAGAATCTTACGACGCAGTGGCTCCAATAAATAACTCGCCAAACAATACAGGATTGCGAGAGCTCCCTCCAGCCAATCCAGCAAAGATTTACTACCCATATGCACGCTTTGAGGTATTCCCTCAGGTGAAGAATGGCGGTAGAAATGCCATGGCCGGACCTGTGTATTACAGCGGCGATTATGAAGGTTACGACAAGTTTCCTTCTTATCTGGATGGTCGTGTGATTTATTACGATTGGATGCGTGGATTCATATACTTTCTGGAGCTTGACGAACAAGGAAATCCGACGGATTGGTACCCTTTTATGCCAAACACGGAATTCAACAATGTAATTGACATGGAGTTTGGACAGGATGGGCAACTCTACATGATCGAGTATGGTACAGGTTGGTTTACCCAAAACGAAAATGCACGACTTTCCAGAATTAACTACATCAAAGGAAATCGACCTCCAGTACTGAAATCCAGTCTTTCCAGGATGAAAGGCTCTTCACCTTTAGAAGTGGTGTTTGATGCCTCAGGGTCTGAGGACTATGATCAGGATGAACTAAAGTTTAAATGGCTAATCAATGGAGAAGAGCGTACCGATTCGGTGGTAAGCTACACATTCACGGAAGATGGTGTTTATTATCCTGAGTTGTTCTTGTCTGATGGTAGAAATACCATTCGGGAGCAGTATGTCATTGAAGTAGGAAATGAACCTCCAACTGTCTCTGTAGAAGTAGCTGGTAACAGCAGTTTTTTCTGGGATGGCCGCACGGTAACGTATGACGTGCAGGTTACCGATTTGGAAGATGATCTATCGGCGGTAGGAATTGATCAGGATAATATAGCATTTGATATCGCACATTATCAAAGCACGGATATGGCCGAAGCTCTGGGTCATCAAAGTCCGGTAAGTGATGGACTTACGATCATTGAGTCTATGGATTGTAAATCATGTCACAAAGTGAATGAACCATCCATTGGACCATCATACACGCAGGTTGCCAATCGATACCGAACGGATCGCAACGCGGTAAACTATTTATCCAGAAAAATCATCAGTGGTGGTGGAGGTGTATGGGGTGAGCAAGCAATGTCAGCTCACCCAGACCTAAGCACGCAAGATGCACAGAAGATAGTCGAATACATTATGTCACTTGGTGCCTCTGCTAAGTTGCCATTGGCTGGTAAATACAAGACTACAGAGGATGGTGGGAAATATTTGTTGTCGGCTTCTTATGAAGATCAAGGCAAAGGGTCCTTGAAACCAATTAAAGCGTTTGGTGATGTATGGTTGCGTTACAATCGAATTCCAGCAGACCAATTTGATGAGTCTTATGAAATTCAAGCACGGGGAGGAGTAATTAATAGCATATTTAATGGTTCCTGGGTTTCCTTCGAGGATATTGATCTCACGGATTTGGCTGCCATTAAACTGGCGTATCGTAGAAATTTAAGAGGAACTGATGTCAGCATTAGACTGGGTAGTTCTGATGGTCAGGAAATCGGAAGTGCTCGTATCTACCCAGACGAAAATTCTGGAACCACCAAGCGAATTGAAATAAAACCTACTGAGGGAGTGTCCTCCATCTTTTTTGTTTTCTCCAATCCAAACGAAAAGAATGAATTAATCACCCTCACCAATTTTGAATTCTTACCTAAACCTGATGCATTATGAAAAACGATCGAAGAAAATTTTTAAAGACCTCTGCAGTAGCTTCGGCTGCCGTCATGATCATGCCTTCTTGTGTGACCAAAGGCTCTAAAGAAGCGGCACAGGCTGTTGCTACTGCTCAGCCTGAAATAGGAGTTGGCCTGTACACTCTTAGAGAACAAATGGCGGCTGACCCTAAAGGAACCTTGGAAAAAGTGGCTAGGATTGGGTACAAGAAAATTGAACCATTTGGGTTTGATGGCAATACGGTGTTTGGCCTGAATGCTACAGAAATGGATCAAATCTGTAAGGATTTAGGGTTGAAATTTATCAGTGGACATATCAATCCGCCGATATTCAGTGATAACTGGGAAGCAGCTCTGGAGTACATGAACATCGTAGGGCAGAAATATGCTGTGTGGCCATGGCTACCTGAAGAACTAAGAAATGCTGATGACTACAAACGTGTGGCCGAAACTCTAAGTAACGCTGCGGCAGCTGCCAATCAGGTAGGCATTCAGGTATGCTATCACAACCATGATTTTGAGTTTCTTGATTTAGGAGATGGTGTGACCGGAATGGATATTCTTGCTTCTGAAACAGATGCTGATTCGGTACAGTTTGAATTAGACCTTTACTGGGTTAACAAGGCAGGGAAAGATGCGGTTAAGCAGTTTAAAAGGTTTGAAAACAGGGTGCCGCTATGGCATGTGAAAGACATGGCAGATACTCCTGAGCAAGGTTTTGCAGAGGTTGGTGAAGGAACAATCGACTACAAGTCGATTTTTGCCGCGAAAGAAACTTCAGGAATGCAGCACTTTTTCGTGGAGCAGGATCAGTCTGAAGATCCATTGAAGAGCATCGAAATCTCCTATAAGAATCTAACAGAGAAAATTTTAGCATAAATCAAAATGAGGTATTGGATTGGGGTGCTGGCAATTGCCGGCACAGTGATGTTGGAAGCACAAACGCTCACGGGGAGCGTTTATGATCAGTTGAATAATGAGCCACTGGTAGGAGCCTCTATCAGTGTGCACAAATCCAATACGGGCACCACTACCAATCAGAATGGTCGGTATACTTTCTCAGGTTTAACTCCAGGCCGCATCAGTCTGGTCGTTACCTATGTGGGCTATCAGCCAGTGTTGGTGGAAGATGTGTGGTTGAAAGCAGGTAAAATCACTGAACAAGACATTTTTCTCGAAAGGAGTTTTAGTGATCTTGACGAAGTGGTGGTAAGTGCTCCAAGACCTTTGATAAATCCTGGTCGCATTAGTATTACCGAGGAGAAAATCAATCGGATTGCTGCTACGTATTACGATCCTGCACGGTTGATTGTCAGTTCTCCAGATGTCGCTGTATCCAATGATCAAAACAATGCCATCTCTGTGCGTGGACTGTCACCAGCCTACAATGTGTGGAAGCTGGAAGGAGCAGAAATTGTCAACCCCAATCACTTATCCAATGCAGGAACTTTTCTGGATCAGCCTACAGCAACCGGAGGAGGAGTGAACATGCTCAGTGCACAGATGCTGGATCAATCGGAGTTTCTATACAGCACGTTCGGTACCGAAAACGGTAACAGCGTGGGAGGTATTTTTAATATGAACCTCCGGGAAGGAACGAATCAGGAGCGGCAGTATACCGCACAGGCTTCATTGATTGGGTTTGACTTTATGGCTGAAGGACCATTCCAGCAAGGAAGTCCGGCCACTTATGCGGTTAATTACCGATACTCATTCACTGGTTTACTAGCTGGTATGGGTGTTGACTTTGGAGGAGAAAGCATTGGTTTTCAGGACCTGTCATTCAATGTAACCACACCAACAGGCGATCGATCAAAGCTAAAGGTTTTCGGAGTTGGAGGATTGAGTTACAATGATTTTGAGCACAAGCCATTTGAGGAGTCGGAAGTGGAAAAGGACCGGAAGGATATTTATTATGACAACCAAACTGCGGTAGCTGGTTTGAACTGGGAAACGGGCTATGATCGAGGAAAATTCAGTTTGGGAGCAGTCTTTAGTACTTCTATAAGTGAACGAGATGAAACGGTCTATACGGATTCGGATGATGAATCTTACCAGCAGAACATTGATAGTGAACAAAGCATTCTGAGTATGAAAATGGAGAATGTTTCCAGAGCAGGTAGTGGTGAAGTGAAGGTCGGTATCATGCAGAATTTCTACACTTATCGGCTGAAAGAATTTGGTGCAACACGAAACCCTGATTTTGACGAAATCACTAATTCACTAACCAGGCCGTATTTAGAGTTTTCAAGCAAAATGGGCAAGGGATTAAATGGATACCTTGGAGTCTCCGCTGCCTTGACAAGTGGAGACCAATCGGTAGAGCCACGTTTGGGAATGAGCCTCGATTTAGAGGAGAAAAATGTAATTTCACTCGAAGCTGGCATTTATTCGATGCTCCTGAATCCTTACAATTATTACTTCAACGCGGGCTATGGTGAAATTGCGTTTTCACCATTATCCGCTCAGTATGATTTAATCAACAGCTATCGGGGAACGATTGCTCATGATTTGATTAGCCAGAACTGGAATCTACATACAGAGTTGTTTTACTACTATTTCCCCGAAGTGAATTCTTTGACGTCAACAGACAAGGAGCAGGCATTTACTGGTGGCGTTTCCACCCAACTTCAAAAGGATTTCTCTGGTAATGCTTATCTCAATCTGGGAGCTTCGTGGTTTACTGCACAGGTGGATGACGTACAAAACTACTACGATACCCAGTATAGCTTGACTTTAAGCACTGGCAAGGAATGGGATGTGTCTAATGACGCTAAGGATAGGCGTTTGTCTTTAGATTTCAGAGGAATGTATCAAGGTGGGTTTCGGCCTTATTTGAGTTCGGCTTTCAACTCCTTTCAATTGGTGGTATTGCCCGCTGATTTTTATGATCAACGAGCTTATCTCCGATTTGACCTGCGAGTGGTATGGAAGCGTTACCATGAAAACCGTACAACGTCTATCGCCCTGGACCTTCAGAATGTGGCCAATATCGAGAATTTCGCTTATCAGTATTATGATAGCTTCAAAGACCAATGGGAAGTACAAAACCAACTAGGATTGATTCCTATACTGGCTTATCGGGTAGAGTGGTAAACAAGAGACGGCACGAATGCCGTCTCAGTGACGTTTGGTATTAGGTACTATTCTTCTTTCAATTCACGTTGTGTTTGTTCAATCTGTTCTACGAGTGGATCCAGGTTTTTTTTAGCGGTACTATAATTCATCCATGCGATGTATCCATAAAACAACCCCAGGAAAACCACGATTATGACCTTTTCCACCAGACTACCAGGGATAATGCCAGAAAGGAAAAAGTCAGCCGAATCAGGGTTCCCTGCACCTAGAAACAAGAGGAGATTCATTAAAAAAGGAGGTAAGGCGTACCAGTAAACGACTGATTTCAGCATTTTAGATTGCCCCATTATGTATTGCTTGCGCTGTTCCAGTTGATCACGAAAAGACAGGTTAAGGTCAGTGGCTTCACCTTTTCTTTCCTTTTTCAGTCGGTAGATGACATATATAAACCAGCCAATAGCAAAAAAACAGGCTATTTTACTGAGAATGAAAGGTATGTCCCAGGCTGCTAATGAAAAGGCCACTATACCGGCAACCGAGGCATATATTTCTCTTTTGTCCCTAGCTTTAATATTACGATCCATCTTATCCATCTTATCTTTTAATTGATTAAGTAATTGTGTTTTATTAATCGTGATGCGCTCACTTGAGGAGGCTCCTTTCCAAATTCGTTTTAGTTCCTGATCAATCATAGCGTTCGTTTTTTAGAGTCATACAATCGGCCAGTTTAGCCTTGATTCGCTTCATTTTTACGGCAACATGATTTTCGGTCAGTCCCAGCACATTGCCAATTTCTTTGTATGGAAGGTCCTCTAAATACAGTACGATGACTGATTTGTCGGACTCAGGTAGTACTTCTATACAGGCTTTTAACTGGTCAAATCGCTCCCGATCTTCAGTTGTGGAATCATCCGAACTGAACTGGATCGCATCTATTGTAATCGTTTGGTGATTCTTCCTGTCATGCTTTGTTTTCATTTGCAAACAAACATTCAAGGCTACCCGATACATCCAGGTGCTTACTTTAGACTTTCCCTCGAAGTTTTTGTAGGACTTCCATGCCTGAAAAGTCACTTCCTGAAATAAGTCTTCAGCTTCATAGGGAGGTGTTGCATAGATCCTGCAGATCCGATATATCGGTTCTTTATTGGCTGCCAGTACTTCTTCAAATGGTTCTTTTATCATGCAGTCATGTTAATTGGTGCATTTCTATAAGGTTAGTGTGTACCAATCTTAAAATATGACAGTGGCGTGAATTTTTTTTACTGAACCGTCTATTGGTGTGAAAAGGAAGGATTATCCCAGCAGTTTCTCGATGGCTTCTATGTGTTTTTTTTCTGATTTTAGTACTGAGGTCCTTATTAAGAATTCGTAGTAGCGTCTGGCTCAATGGCTTTCTGCCGTACTTTTGGCTTGGCCCAAAAGTACCAAAAACCCAAGGCTGTGAAGTTTCCCCGGGAATTGAAAGTAAATTTGGAGGACAAAAAGGAACTCAATCCTGTTTCCAACAGGATCTCAGACAACTTTTTGTCTTTTCTCACAAATTAACTCACAATTCTCATCCGGTGAATCTTCAAGGCCGTCTTATTGCTTGGAGTAACAACTGCTAAGACATCCTCGACATACATACTATAAACGCCATTCTAAAAGTTTCACGTAAAACTTAGAAAGTCAGAAGAAATT
>JAMWZA010000040.1 GCA_024305105.1 Marinoscillum sp. | reverse complement strand
CTCTCTACGCTGCACTTCACGTTCGTCCACTTTTGGCTCTGGTTGCTTGTAGGTAAAATCAATGTCAGGAGTTGCTGACAGAGAGATTTGCCAATCATAGGAAGCACGCGCATTCGGGTCGCTCAAGACTTCATAAGCCTCAGTAATTTTTAGAATCTTCTCACCTGCCAAAGCTGATGGATTCACATCTGGATGATAAATCTTAACCAGCCTGCGATAGCTCTTTTTGATTTCCGCGTAGGTAGCCGATTGATGGACTTCTAATGTTTCGTAATAGTTCAAGGCAGAATTGATTTCATTCAAATATAAAACCATCCATAAAATATGCTACTGTAAGAAGTAATGATGTTTATAACTTTAGAAAAAAGAAACCCTAATTCAATGAAGAAACTCCTACTCGTAATTACTCTTATTTGTATCTACTCCGCTATAGCTGCACAGAATACCTACTTCCCTAAAACATTAGGCATGCGAGAGCGTGCTGCTGTAATCGACTCCTGGTTGGAAGAGCGTGTGAAAACTGTTCTTCCTGATTTGATGAAGCGAACAGGAATAGACATGTGGGTGATCATCGCTAGAGAATACAACGAAGATCCTGTTATTAAAACCATGCTTCCAGCCACCTGGCAAAGTGCCAGAAGAACAACCATACTGGTCATCTACGATCCCGGCAATGATCAGCCGTTAGAGACCATGGCCATGGCACGCTATGGCGTTGGCAAGACCTTCAAGAAAGTATGGGACAAGGAATCCCAACCAGACCAATGGAAGGCACTATCACAACTGATTCAGGAAAAGAATCCAAAGAAAATAGGCATCAACAAGTCAGCGACCTTTGCTCTGGCAGATGGAATTTCCTCCACTCATTACGACATGCTGATGAACGTACTGCCTACCTCCTATCAAAAGCGCGTCACCAATGCAGAGGGTCTTGCTGTTGGTTGGCTTGAGACACGTACCCAAAGTGAGATGGTTGTCTACCAAAATATCGTTCGTATTGCTCATCAGATCATTGCGGAAGGGTTTTCTGAAAAAGTGATACTGCCTGGAGTTACCACCACAGACGATGTGGTGTGGTGGTACCGAGACCGCATTAGAGAACTCGGTTTTACGGCCTGGTTTCACCCGAGCGTATCCATTCAGCGAAAAGACCCCGAGTCCTTCGAGCACCTACGAGCATTTTCAGATCGACCAGAAGAACAAGTCATCATTCCTGGAGACTTACTTCATGTTGATTTTGGCATCACCTACTTAAGACTCAATACAGACACCCAGCAACATGCCTATATTCTAAAACCAGGTGAAAAAGAAGCTCCAGCATATTTAACGAATGCTTTTGCCTCAGGTAATCGCTTGCAAGATGTGTTTACCGCTAATTTTAAAATCGGGCTGAGTGGCAATGAGGTATTGGCAAAGACTCTAAAAGAAGCAAGAGCGGAAGGATTAAAGCCGACCATTTATACGCACCCTATTGGCTATCATGGACATGCTGCCGGACCTACTATTGGTCTTTGGGATCAGCAAGGAGGTGTTCCCGGGGCTGGTGATTACCTGCTTTATCCAAATACAGCCTATTCTATTGAGCTTAACAATGCTGTATTCATTGATGAGTGGGACAAGGAAATACGAATCATGCTGGAAGAGGATGCTTTCTTCGATGGAGAAACAATTCGCTACATCGATGGACGTCAAAAAGAATTGCTATTGATTCCGAGACCTTTAGCTCCAAATGAATAGCTGACTTGGCTTTTACTAGTCATCATTTAGACCTACTTTTGCACCTCGAAACTCAATTAGGTCATGATAGCTACTCAAAACGTCTCTCTTCAATTCGGTAAACGCGTACTCTTCGATGAGGTTAATGTCAAATTTACTGGTGGAAATTGCTACGGAATAATCGGTGCCAATGGTGCTGGTAAGTCAACATTCTTGAAAATACTTTCTGGGGAAATTCCTCCTAACTCCGGCTCCGTGAACATTGAGCCTGGAAAACGAATGGCTGTACTGAAGCAGAACCACTTTGAGTACGACGAAAATGTGGTAATGGATACTGTACTCATGGGACATCAGGAACTCTGGAAGATCATGAAGGAGAAAGACGCTATTTATGCCAAACCTGATTTTTCGGAAGAAGACGGAGTTAAAGCATCTGAACTGGAAGGTAAGTTTGCTGAAATGGATGGCTGGAATGCGGAGTCCGACGCTGCTGCACTTCTAAGTGGCCTTGGAATTAAAGAAGCTGATCACTATAAGGTGATGAAAGACCTCACCAACCAGCAGAAAGTTAGGATTCTATTAGCTCAGGCCTTATTTGGAAATCCAGACATTCTGATTCTTGATGAGCCTACCAACGACCTGGATTTACAAACGATCGACTGGTTAGAGAATTATTTACTTGATTTCAAAAACACCGTCATTGTTGTTTCACACGATAGACACTTTTTGGATACGGTATGTACGCACATTGCTGATGTTGATTTCGGACAGATCAAGATCTTTACAGGTAACTATAGCTTCTGGTACGAATCCAGTCAACTTGCCTTGAACCAGTGTAGCTCCGCAAACAAGAAGGCAGAGGAAAAGAAAAAGGAACTTCAGGAGTTCATTCAGCGATTCAGTGCCAACGCCTCCAAATCGAAACAGGCAACTTCCAGAAGAAAGCTTTTGGACAAGATCAACGTAGAAGACATTCAGCCTTCCAATAGAAAGTATCCGGCTATCATTTTTAATCAGAACAGAGAGGCTGGTGATCAAATTTTGGAAATCAAAGGATTGACCAAATCACTCGATGGACAAACACTTTTCAAAGACCTGGACCTGTTTGTGAATAAAGGGGAGAAAATTGCGCTTGTTGGAGAAAATAGCTTAGCCATCTCTACCCTCATCAAAATACTGGCTGGAGAAATGGAGCCGGATGCGGGGACTTACAAGTATGGACAGACCATCACATCAGCCTATCTACCAAATGAAAACGCGGAATTTTTCGATACTGATGAGAACCTGATTGACTGGTTGAGGGAGTTCTCTCCAGGAGAAAAAGACGAAGTATACATTCGTGGGTTTTTGGGCAAAATGCTATTCTCAGGACAGGAAACATTGAAAAAAACGAAGGTACTTTCCGGAGGTGAGAAAGTAAGATGCATGCTGTCTCGAATGATGCTACAAGAAGCCAACTTTATGTTACTGGACGATCCTACAAATCATTTGGATTTGGAATCTATTCAAGCACTGAATAATGCTTTGAAGGAATATAAAGGAACCATCATCTTCACCTCTCATGACCATACATTCACCCAAACCATTGCCAATCGTATTCTCGAAATCAATCCAAACAAAGTCATAGACAAGTTGGGAACGTATGATGAATATGTAGAAGCAAAAAATCAGGTGAAAGTTTAATAAGAGCATTTTTTTGGTGCTATAGTTTGGAATTTCTGCATCGCTAAGAATGCAACGATTCTAAATGGATTTTTTTATGAAAGCATATTATCTAATTCAGCGAAATATATGTATTCTAATATGATGGATTGATCGATTTACTGTCAGGTTTTTGTTGGTTATTATCGTAATTGTAAAAGATTTTAGATCATAACCCCGTTAGCCCATGAAAATCACCCTGAACACGTTGGTTTGGATCTGTTTTGCTATACTCAGCATCCAGACTAGTCAAAGCCAAGATGTAAAATTCGACAGATTAGGAACAGACAAAGGGCTATCACAGGCTAATGTTACGGCCTTCACTCAAGATGATCTTGGTTATATTTGGCTTGGCACTGAAGATGGCCTAAACCGATACAATGGCTATGAACTAGAAATATTTCTCAACGATTCGCAAGATTCCAGCTCTCTACCTAACAATCGAATCACATGTCTCGCTAAAGGTCAGCAAGGAAACATCTGGATTGGTTCATCTTCAGGACTTGCGCTTTATGATTATACTACCAATTCCTTCCAGATCACTAATGACATAGATACTACAGACACCGACACTCGAGTTCCCCTAGGAGAGGTCACCTGTCTTTACACTGATAAAAAGCAAAATGTTTGGGTTGCTACACAAGATGCTCTGTCTAAAATAGAGAAGGGCATCGGGCCGGTCATAAATTATTACCGTAATTGGGAAATACCTGAATCTGGCCTTCCTTCTCGAATTATTTCCATAACTGAAGACGATCAAGGTAACATCTGGTGTGCTAACACGGAAGAATTGGCAATATTGGACCCAAAAAATGGATTAGCCAAATCTTTTGAAGGCTCCGTCGAGTTTAATAATGCACTAAAATCGTTGGGACAGTTAAGCAGCATTCTTATTGATAAAGATGACCGGCTTTGGATTGGAGGCAGAAAAGGAGTCATCATGTATAGTCTTTCAAATCTCACGCATCAAAAATTCACTTTCGATCAGAATGATCCATTTAGTTTACCTAATAACCTAATCACTGATATAGCGATGAATGGCTTAGGCGCTGTTTGGATTGCAACCGATGAAGGAATCGCGAAATACCTTGGCAATGACCACTTTGAGATTCACCAACACAATCCAAATGTTAAATCAAGCATTAGTAGTAGTATTTCTTTAACACTGCATTTTGACAACCAGGATCGCTTGTGGTTTGGAAGTAGAAATGGAGGTGCTTCTTATTATGATCCTGGCAAATTTAGTTTTGATAAGTATGAAGCACAGGGTAATAATTCCAATGGCCTAAACAGTAATCAGATCACCGGATTTGATGAAGACGCTAAAGGAAACATCTACATAGCCACGGATGGAGGCGGTCTCAACTACATGGACATGTCGTCCCGGAGTTTTATACACTTCAAGTATAATCCCAACAACCCGAACTCATTAGGTGGAAATAAGGTGCTTTCAGTCAAGGTAGACCAAAACCAAAATGTCTGGACAGGCATGTGGAATGGTGGTGTCACAAGGTATAACCCTAAAAGCGAGCAGTTTAAACGCTATCGTTATTCAGAAAACGACCCGAATAGCCTCGGTGGAGACAATATTTTCACGGTATATGAAGATAAAAGTGGAAGAATTATAGTGGGTGTATGGCAATACGGATTAAGTGTTTACCGACCATCCACTGATGATTTTAAAAACATTACGAATAATCCCAATGACGATTTATCCATTCCGATAGGTACAATTGGCTTATTTGATGAAGATAAGCGAGGAAGGATTTGGATTGGATCTGATCAAGCAGGAATTGCTATTCTAAATCAGGACCTGGAAGTGCAAAAAACATATACTTATGGTGATGGGTCTGGTCTCAGTTCGAGTGGAATCACTGCCCTGTTCATTGATAGCATGGATCGTGTATGGGTAGGCACCAATGGGTACGGGGTAAACGTGTTTGATCATGAGACAGAAACTTTCAAAACCTATTCTACCCAAGATGGACTCGTTAACAATTCAGTATTAAATATAGAGGAAGACGATGCGGGTTACTTCTGGGTTACTACCAATAGAGGAATGTCAAGACTAGATATCAACGATGAATCATTCACTAATTTCTATAGAGAAGATGGGTTGCAAGACAATCAATTTATTCCCAGAAGCAGTTTAAAAATGTCTTCAGGAAAGTTGCTGTTCGGAGGTGTTGGAGGCTTTAATATCTTCGATCCATTGAGCATGAGTAAAAACACCATCCCACCTAAAGTTTTCCTTACGGGTATGACATTATTTAATCAGGAGGTAGTGCCCGGAGTTAATGCTACTTTGACTGAGAGTATCACCTATACAGATGCAATCCAGCTTGATTACAACCAGAATGTTTTCACGTTCGATTACATTGGCTTGAGCCTTCGGCACGCATCTAAAAATCAATATAAGTACATGCTGGAAGGCTTGCATGAGGACTGGATAGACAATGGAACAGAACGAAAGGTTTCATTCATGAACCTCGAACCCGGCGATTATACGCTGAAAGTTAATGCGGCAAATAACGATGGGGTCTGGAGTAATGAGCCAGCGTCTTTGGACATCACCATCACCCCTCCTTTTTGGGCCACATGGTGGTTTAGAATATTAGTTGCACTGATTGTCTTAACAGCGATCTATTTGATTTATAAAAACAGATCCGACAAGGCAAAGGAAAACAAGCGCATACTCGAAGACAAGGTTCGTGAAGCTACCGATCAGGTAACGGCTCAAAACGATGTGCTTCAGCAACAAAGCACAAAATTGAAAGAAGCTATCGAGGAATCGAACTACATCGTACAGGAAGCTGCAGAATCAGGGAATTTCAATGCGCGAATCCAGGTAGAAAATAAGGAAGGAGAATGGCGTGATTTAGGTCTTTCTGTGAATCACTTGTTTGAATCAGTTTTAAAACCTTTCCAGGAAATTAACAACATCGTTGATCATCTATCCGTGGGAGACTTAACACAAACATTCACTGCTGATGCAAAAGGCGACGTGGAGAAACTTGCCAACAACCTGAATCAAGCAATATCAGGCTTATCCGTACTGCTCACAGAAGTAACCAGACAAGTCCTGGTAATACGTTCATCATCCGAAGACATGCTAATTACCAGCGAGGAAATGAATGTGAGTACCAATGAAATAGCTTCGGCTATCTCTGAAATGAACCGTGGAGCACAAGAGCAATTAGCCAAAGTAGATCAGGCTTCAAGTCTGATTGAGGCTGTGTTGAAGTTTTCTAATACGATGAAAAACCAGGCAGAATCGATTAACGAAGCAGCAAAATCTGGTGTGGATGAAAGTGAATCTGGTCAGAAATCCATCGGAAAACTGGACGATTCGATGCAGGAAATATTGGAGTTTTCCAATCAAACCAACCAATCAATTCAGTCGTTAACAAAAAGCTCAAAGGATATTTCTTCTGTTCTGAATATCATCAAAGAGATAGCAGCACAAACTAATTTACTTGCATTGAATGCAGCGATAGAAGCTTCTCAGGCAGGTGAAGCTGGTCGCGGATTTTCCGTAGTAGCCGAAGAAATAAGAAAACTAGCTGAAGACTCTAAAAAATCTGTTGGGAAAATTGAAGATCTCGTGAGCAATGTGCAAAAGGAAACATCATCCACAGCCAATTTGGTTGTGTCGATGAGCTCTAGGATCAAAGATGGTGGAGAAGCTACGAAAACCTCTCTTTCATCCTTTGAGTCTATCTCAACAAAATATCAAGACACCCTTCTGAAGTCAAATGACATTTTAGTGGCTACCAAACAACAGAGCTCTGATGTGAGTAATATCGTTGACCTGATGTCAAGTATTGTGGTGATAGCCGAAGAAACTGCTGCAGGGACTGAGCAGGTAGCCAGCTCTTCTTCTGAGTTAGCCGCTGGTATGGAAAACTATATTTTGAAAAACAGAGAGGTGACTAACATTACCAATAAGTTGACTGACAAGGTGAGTCAGTTCAAACTAAAAGAATCATCTAAGTCATCTTCTAGTGAGGTTTAGAAAGCATTAAGTATATGAAAAAAGGCTGTCGTTCTAACGAATGACAGCCTTTTCCTTTTTAATTAATCGCTAATTCACTCCCCCTTCATCTCCTTAGCAAGCATCTGATCCACCTTGGAGCGTACGTCCTGGTCTTGGTTGTACGCAGTAGAGAATTGCTGAAACGTCTGCATGGACATGTCGCTAGCATTGATGGCTTGCTGCATTTCTAGACGCATCTCTTGCTGAATCTCCATTACTTTTTGACCGGCGTTGTTAAATGCGGTAATCTCGTCCACATCACTAGCCAGGTCTTTCAGTGTGCCTTGTTGTTGCGCTTGCGCCAACTGTTGAAAACGCTCAGCTTCCATTCCTTCGTTTGATATGGCTTTAACCATGTCTTGTTGGGCTTCTTGCTGTACCGGTATGATTTCCAAATTGATCTCCACAAACTGATCAAACTGCTGATCCGTGAAGTCTGGAGTTTCCATTGTCTGTTGTCCTAATGCTATCGTGACAAACCCACAAAAAATCCACGTCAATGCCGCTATTCTGGTAGTCTTTTGATAATTCATAAAAACATTATTTTGATTTTAACAGGCAAACCCTTTGCCCTATCGCCTCAACAGCCCTAAGGACTTATTGTTTGATTAGTCTCTTTTTAAAAACTCTTGAATCAGCTCAAGGCACTTCTCCGGCTGTTCTTCCATCACAAAATGACCTGCATCCAATTGATGGCTCTCCGCCGCAGGTAATTCCAGCTCCCATTTGTCCAAATCTTTAACCTTGAAAAACTTATCTTCATTCCCCCAAATGATTAAAACAGGTTTGGGTTTCAGCAAGCCCACCTTACTCCAGAGTGAACCATACCAGTCAGAGGAACCCAAAAGTGATTGTCCTACCCGTAACAACCCATACCTCGAGTCTTTGGATGGAAAGGGTTTGATGTAATGCTTATGGACGTTTTTTGTTAAATTCTTCTTGTCATAAAACCCTTGTTTCAATAGCACTTTAGGAGAGACATTTAGATTTAGGCAAAGCATCTTTCCTAACCAACTATTGATTAGTTTATCGATTTTAAGAACCTCTTTTTCGTCCTTGGTTTCCCATAGCCAGGTATTAAATATAATGATCCTATTAATATGGTCTGGATGATCGACCGCATACGAGAGCCCGATGGGTCCACCAAAGTCATGAACCACCAGATTGATCTCCTGGAGGTTTAGGTGATCTATTAAAAGCTCAAGGTTGGCCGCATGATCCTCTGCTTTCCCTGAGAAGTCTTTCGGCTTATCAGACAGACCAAACCCAAGATGATCAAGTGCAATGCATCGATAGGAACGAGAGAGTTCTTTTATCAAGTCACGATAAAGAAAAGACCAGGTAGGCGTACCATGAACCATGAGCAACACCTCTCCTTCTCCCTCATCCACATAATGGATCTTGCCAAATTCAGTTTCAAAGTAATTTGATTTAAAAGGGTATTCCTGAGGATCGACCCATGGTTGTGCGATAGCTCTTGTGGTGCTCATAATCAAAAGAATTAAGGTATACTTCATTTGATTACAAAGCTGCGGCTTCTGCTTTTATGAAAGTTTGGTATAAACCAAGATTTAGAGCTTTACTGAATTGAGCAGTTTACTTAAGTTGGTAGGGTCAATTCTCAGGTATGAGGCCAGATCTTTCTGCGACACCATGTTAAGGAGGTGAGGGCTTCGTTTTACAAAGTTTCGAAAGCGTGTTTCGATATCATGTGCCATTAACTCATGATGACGTTCGATCACACCGGCCAATACCAGTTCTGTCATTTTACGCATTAAGGTTTCCAAACCCCGATTCTCCATCATCATGGCATGATGTTTTTCATAACTCACTTTCAACAAGCGCGTGTTGCTAATCGTTTCTAAGAAATACCTTGATGGAGCCTGCATAAAAAACGATTCGGGTATTCCAGATAAGGATGGAGCATATGTAAAAGCAATAATATGTTGTTTACCATCTTTCAGGTAATAAGATTTTTGCATACCCTCCAAGACAAAATAAGTATCTCGCTGAATGTCCCCTGCCTGAGTGATCACTGATCGTTTGAGATAATTCTCTTCAGTCCATAACGAAAAATATTCCAGCATGACTTCTTCCGAAACCTGGTGAAACTGATTAAAGAATTGATAAAACGTAGAAAAATCTGACATTCGTGTAATTCAAAGTGAGCTCATGACACTAACGAAAATAAAAAACGCATGGCACAATCAGATCAGGAGATAAAAAAGTCACAAAAAATTGCAATCAAATCGATACTATGGACGATCGGTGTACTGGGAATACTTGCCTCGGCATTTTCAATCATTTCTAGTGGATTCGAACTAATAAATTTCACCGGGATCATATCCGGAATCAGTCTCCTGTTTCTGGGATTTGTTACTGACAAATTAGAATAGGACATAAAAAAACCCTGACAGTAGCGTCAGGGTTGCGTCTCTTTATTCCCCTTCTGGTTTTTCGTCCTTTTTCTTCTTCTTATCTTCTTTTGGAGGCTCTGGTTTCTCATCAACGATGTTTCCGAATTCATCTACCCAGGCAATCATATCATCCAATGTCCCACCTTTATCGTTATTTTCCTTCCGCTCCATTTTTTTCTCCATCTTCTCCTTCTTCTTCATGGCCTTCTTCTTCTCCTTCTGCTTTTTGATGAAACTATTTTGTGATCTTCCCATACATTTTTTCTATTTAGATGAATAATAAACAATCACGTGAGCCACGGAAGACTCTTTAACCAAAAAACCCTTGATGCTTGTAGAAAGGTCAAAAACCAGGTAAGCATGCTCACCGACAGACGCCGATGTGTTTCATAAGACGAAACGTAATCAAAAATGAAAGTGCCAAGGGTCAAGTTGATGGCCAAATACAGCGTGACTGTAGTCGCTTTCTGATAATGCAAAGCTAATGATTATATCATGTACTATTAACTATTCTTTCAAAACTCTTTTTACCGCTAGTTCGATATGGCTTAATTATTGTCAACCCTATATCTTTAAGTCAGTCAAATCAATCGCTTAACCATGCCGTTCAAGTACCTCATATTTCCGATTCTAACTGCACTATCATTTGTAGTAACAGCACAAATAGACCTAATCGTTCCAATTGGTCACAGCCGACGCGTAACGGATGTGCAACAGTCCACGAATAACGAATGGATTGCTTCCACAGATGGCTCCAGCAAAGTCACCATCTGGAACACTCACTCCCAGTCAGAAACCTATCACATCACTGGCAATAGCCCGGTTAAAAGCATCTCCTATGCTCCCTCCCAACCAGTGTTATACACCGCCTTCCAATCAGGAACCATTTGGGTAACAAATGAAAAAGCACAACTAATCAAATCATTTGAGGTCGAAGGAAGTCCATCCGCTATTTATTCACTTGGCACTGATTCAGTACTTGTCGTCGGGACTTCTACGATAAGCCTATGGTATAATGGTCAGAAGATTCAGGAAGTTGAGTCCAAACTCGATAAAATCACCAGTTCGCATCTGCAGGAAAAATCATTGTACGCAGGTGGACCTAAAGGAACTATCGAGACTGTAGACCTGATCAATTTTAAAATTAGTGACAATGCCAACGTTTCAGAAACTGAAATACTCACCATCAGCTCAGCTCCCAAAGGGCTGGTCATAGGAACACAATCAGGAGAGCTCATTACCCTAAACTTAGCAACCAAAAAGGTAAATAAAGTCAACCCATTTTCGCTTAGGACCTATGATGTATCCTACATTCCTCTCACTCGCACAGTAATAGCTTGTGGCCGTGATGGCAAACAAAACTTGAAAGCCTTCAGCACTGAGCTGGAAAACAAAGACTTGCCATTCAAGTGGAATCAGGATCAGAATGATCAGGCTTTTGCCTTTGGTTTGCGTGTATTGACGACCACTACCGACAGCACTTTGTTAATCGCTGATTACGAAAACACCATTAAGGAATATGATTTCAAAAATCAACAATGGAGTAAAGCGTTCAGAGGTCAGGCAGCAAGCATCTATGACATGGCAGTAGACCGCAACTGCACCAAACTAGCTATCGCGTCCAATCATGACGTAATTAAAGTAATTGATCTGACAGGTACGGAAGCTGATAAAGTGATCACCGGTAGTAAAAAAGGATCACGCGCGGTTTCCTTTCACCCAGTGAATCCGGTAATTGCTTCCTATGGATTGGATGAACAAATACGAGTGACCAACCTCGTCAATCAAAAGGAATTGTTTGCTCTCCAGGCGAAAGGAGAATACAGTACAACTCCCGTTACTTTTGACCCTACAGGTCGATATGTATTGCGCAAGAGCAGTGAAGAGGACTTTGATTTCTACAACTTCACTACAAGCAAACCTAAAAACCTCAAAGTGAAAAGTGGAAAGGACTATGTGTTTACACCAAATGGGCGTAAGCTCATCTTTCACACCAACAAGGGATTGGTCGTCTTTGACCCCATCACTTTTGACCAGCTTAAAGCAATTGACCTGCCCAACATCCAGCATCTTTCCATTTCTAGTAAAGGTGAGTTAGCGGTATTATTGAAAGATGACGTAACCGCGGAAATAAGAGATGCAGAAACGTTCAACCTCAAAAGAACCATTGCGCTCGAAAGACCATCGGACAAATTACACTGGACGCCTGATGGCGGATCACTCATCGGAATTCGAAATTCTGTAAAGCGAGGTGAATCAGGAACAGATTTTACGATTAAACATTATTCAGCCAAGACTGGTAAACTAAAAACAACTTTTCCTGGACACTCTGGATTTGTCTTTGATGTAGAGTTTGTCAACGGTAAGATGCTCACCGCCTCCATCGATGGCGTGATCAAGATCTGGACGCTAGACGGAAAGTCAACAGAGCCTGCTGGAATGCTTATTCCTTTGTCTAATGATCAGTATGTTGTCACCACACCGGCTGGATTATTTGATGCCACTCCGGAAGCGATGAACCTACTTCATTATGTAAAAGAAGGTGAACTCATCAACCTGGAGCAAATAAAGGAAAGCTACTATGAACCAAAGCTGTTTTCGAAATTGCTTGAACTGAATTCAGAGCCAATACGCACTTCAGACAACCTGGCCAATGTGAAACTACATCCAAAGCTATCATTGAAGCATCCGCTAAAAAATGATGGAAAGCTTGGCATCAATCTGGGCAACAATGGAGGCGGAATTGGTCGAGTGATTATTTTGATCAATGGAAAGGAAGTGAGTAGTGATGTGCGGAGCGGAGCCAACTCTAAACCAGATGCCAGTTCGCTGGAAATTGACTATGACATCACGGACCATCCATTTTTATACAATGATCGGGTCAATAAAATCACCATCAAAGCATACAATACAGATGGCACGCTGAGTACCGATGAAAAAAGCCTCTATGTATTTGGTGAGGAAAAGTCACTGGAAGCTCCAAATCTATACGCTGTGATTGCCGGAAGTTCTGATTATGATGGAGAATCTCTCGATCTAAAGTTTGCGGCTAAAGATGCGACAGATTTAGCCAACGCATTACAATTGAGTGCAGCCAAATATCTTGGTACAGAAAAAACCAACATCACCCTACTCACTACCGATCAAGAGGAATCTAAATGGCCAACTAAAGCGAATATCAGGAAAGCCTTTGAAAACTACCAAACGAAAGCCAAGGCTAACGACATCCTGTTGGTTTACTTATCTGGACACGGAGTGAATCACGCTGGAGACATGAGCGACTTCTACTACCTGACATGCACCGCTGGCAGTGGAGACATGAACAATACAGTCCTTCGAGAAGAGGCAGCAATCTCCAGCAGCGAATTCACTGAATACATTAAAGCAGTACCAGCGCTGAAGCAAATATTAATCATAGATGCCTGTCACTCTGGCAGACTGGCTTCCTCACTGGCTTCCAGCAGAAGCGCTATGAGTTCTACGCAAATAAGAGCCCTGGAGCGAATGAAAGACCGAACAGGCCTGTTTGTACTCGCTGGATCTGCTGCAGATGCTGTGAGCTACGAAACCACACTCTATGGTCAGGGACTGCTCACCTACTCTCTACTCTTCGGCATGAAAGGAGCGGCACTTCGAGACAATGAATTCATTGATGTCTTGGATCTCTTCCAGTTTGCGGCCAACAAAGTACCTGAGCTGGCAGAAGAGATTGGTGGAATTCAAAAGCCTGAGATACGCGTACCGGAAGACGGCAAGAGCTTTGATATTGGAAGACTTTCTCCAGCCGACCGGGACGCCATCATCCTGGCTGCACCAAAACCAGTATATGTCCATAGTCGATTTCAGGACGAGTCAGCGATCTTTGACCGACTGGACTTAAGTGAACTAGTGGATCAACAATTACTGGAACTGAGTAAACAAGATGATGCACCCATCGCCTTTGTGGACGACAAGAGCTTTAGTGGCGCTACGCTCATTAACGGTCGTTATAGTGAATCAAATGGACTCATTAAAGCCACGATCACTTTTGTGAAGAATGGTGTAGTCAGCAAAAAAGTGGAACTAGAAGCGGTGAATTCGGCAGTCCTAAGCGAGGCGATCCTTAATGAACTGGAATAGTTACTGACAAATCACACAGTTGCCCGATTCGTTGCTCTCACAATCGCTTTGCGTGGCGTAACAACTACCGTCTATTGTACCATAAGGTGCATCATCCGGGCATCCAGCGCAGTTTTCCAGATCTTCATCACACGACAAAACAAACGAAAGTGACAGTACGCCACACATGAACAGTCCTTTGATTAAATGCTTCCTCATAGGTCTTTTGGTTTGGTCTGATCAATTAACGAAGAAATGTTCTTAATCACAAATCGTGCAGTCTCCTCTTTCAGAGGCATCACAGTCATCAAACGACTGATAGCAATTGGTGGATCCAGGTACCGACCAGGGCGCATCAGAAGTACAACCCGCACAGACCGTGAGGCCATCGTCTTCAGTGCAATGATTAAATACCATAATGCTTACAAATGCAGCAATAAATAAGGAAAATCGTAGCTTTTTCTTCATCGTGATTACATGGCTTTACGTCCTTGATTGGATTTTTTGGAGCCCTTGGCTTTTTCCATTGGCTTCTTGTTTTGTAGGATCAAATATCCTGCCGCTTTTTCCAGAAGTTCTTCATTTCCGCTATACTCATATCCAAGGGATTTCAAGTCACGGATGAGTTTGCCATATTCTTCAATTCGGACATTTTTAAAGCTTTCTGCATTTTGAAGGTAAACAGCCTCAATAATGCCCAACGACCGCTTTAGTATTTCATAAAGCTTAGTAGCTTCATCGTCATGAAATTGCGACTGATGCTGGTATATTTCAGGTACAAGCGCTTTGAGTTGTTCAAAATGTTCGGTTAGAATTTCGTTTTTCTTAGTCATTACGCAAAAGATTTTAGTGTTTTAATCAGTTCATTAGCCACTTTGAGGTCTCCATCTGGTGAACATTGAATGTATTGATCGATGGCTTCAATAGCCTCTTTGTATGCTTTCATGGATATAAGCACCAACCCCAGGTTATAGTAGCTATTGGGGAAGTCAGGATCTATGTTGATCGATACCTCATAATGAGTTTTCGAGAGCTTGTAATTCCCCATGTCAGAATAAACGTTGGCCAAGTTGTAGTGCGCCTCAAAATGTCTTGGTTCCAACTCCAGGCATTTGGTTAGATAATCAATACTTTTAGCTAAATCATTCTGTTGTGATTTCAGTATGCCAAGATTGCAATAGGCATCTACTTCAGACTCTTTGTTTTTGATGGCTAGCAAATAGAACTTCTCAGCTTCTGGATTTCCTTCTTCGTCGAGAATTAATGCCTCTTCAAAAAAACTATCCGACTGTGGAAAGCTGACTACTTTACCCTCCTTGGGAGGTTGAGCAAACAAATTCAATTGACCAAAATCTTCCGGATCAGGTTTTCTGTTTTTTTTCTTCCTGACTTTCTTGGGACCCAATTTCTCAGGAGGTGATACCGGAAATTTGACAATTCGCACCATTAACTAGCCTTTCGTTTCTTTTTGGACTCCTTATCTTCCTTCTTAGCCTTTTTCATTGGCTTTTTATCTGCCTTGGCTTGATCGATACTGGCTTTTAGGGCTGTCATTATATCCACTACTTCAGGTTCTTCTTCAGTAAACGAGACAACTTCTTTGCCCTCTATCTTGTTCGAGATCATTTCCTTGAGCGCACCATTGTATCGATCCTCGAGTTTTAAGTCAGAGAAATTCCTGGTCATGGAATCAATCAATGTGTTCGCCATTCTAAGCTGTTCTGGTTCGAGTTCTTGTTCTTTATCCGTATTGGGAACATCCTTGATATTACGAACCTCCTCAGGGTAACGCAGTTTATACAGTAGTATGCCTTTTTCATGAGGAGTCAACAACACCACATTTTCACGATCCCTCAATACGACTTTGCCTACCCCCACCTTTCCAGATTCTCTTAACGACTCTGAAAGCAACTGGTAGGTTTTAGCAGCTACTTCACCATCTGGCCCAGCAAAATAAGGCGAATCAAACAACGTATGATGCACTTCACTTGCATCCACAAAACCTTCTATTTCGATTACCTTGGTGCTTTTTAGTTTGACTTTTTCAAAGTCCTCCTGATCGACGAGCACAAACTGACCTGGCTCGTATTGATACCCTTTGACTATGTCTTCAGTGCGCAACGTTTCACCAGTAACTTTATCCTTCTTCTCATACTTCACTGGATTGTTTGTTTCCCTAGCTAGTAAATTAAATTTGACCGATTGTTGATTGTCAATCGCATTGTAAATACGAATAGGAATGGTGACCAATGAAAACCGAATATGCCCTTTCCAGATTGCTCTCATAGCTTATCTCATTAACTTGGATTAGAAAGTTAGTAAATTATCAATTATAACTACAAGTAAAAGGGTATATAATATTGTTAATCAAGTGCTTATAAAGCATCAAAACGCACCTTCTTCAACACGGGATCACGGTAGTTTCCATCTTTAGTCAGCTCACTGTATTCAATTTCACAAGGAATATAGTCTTCCAGCCAAAAGCTTGCTTCGACCACTCTCTCTTCTATTGGTTTGGTATCGGTGGTGCGTTCCTGCATTTTTTTTATCAACTCTTTCATCAACTTATCAGTGAAACCGGTGCCAACTTTTCCACGATAAACCTCTCCATCATCCCTTCGCTCAACAATGTGCAATGAACCAAAAAATGGTTGACGATCTCCCTTACCCTCTGTATAGCCAACAATCCATGCATCCACATAGTTCTTCACTTTAATTTTGTACCATACATCTGATCGCTTACCAGGATAGTATTTACCCAAAGGGTCCTTAGCCATGATACCCTCCACTCCCATTTGCTTTGTTGCGGCAAACAGAGCTTCTCCATCCTCTATATCTTCACTGAAGCGGTATGACGTGTTCTTTCTAAATGAATCTTTCAGCCACGCCCTTCTTCTCAGCCACGGATCATTTACCAGAGAGCGGCCATCCAGGTAAAGCACATCAAATAGGTAGCAGTGTGCAGGGTTTTTCTTCAGCTGATAGTTTATATCCATCTGTTTTTTGGTCATCAATCGCTTGATTACCTTTTTAAAATCAGCTTTCCCTTCATTATCCAGGCAAACAATCTCTCCATCAAACACACCGTTATTGACCCGAAAAACCTCTTCGGGAATGTTCAACTCCGGAAACTGATCTGTAATGATGTTCATATTCCTGCTTCGAATTACTAATTCGCCTTCATTCAGTGTTATCATCACGCGAATTCCATCCCACTTCACTTCGTATCGGTAATCACCTGAAGGTGGCTTTTTGAGCGATTCCGCCATCATGGGTTTTACTTCATTGTCGAGCATGTTGATTTGTGGTAAATCCACACGTTCCAATAACCACTCTTTACCTTTCATAAGATGCATGCGGTACTCAGCATTGACCAGAGGCCCAGACAAACGGAAGTAGAATCCGTTCTTTTTTGTCTTAGTGATTTCATACCTCCCCGAAGCATAGATCCACATCATACCACCACCATATTGTCCTTTCGGGATTTCGGCTTCAAAAGCCAGATATTCCAAGGGGTGATCTTCTGTCTGTACGGCAAGCCGCTTCACTCCCGGCTTTGGAGGCATTCCTCTTGGTATTGCCCAAGATTTCAATATACCGTCCTGTTCCAGTCGTAAATCATAATGTAAATGTGATGCATGATGTCGTTGAATCACAAACCGATTGCCACGACCATCGTCTTCAGGAACATAGGGTTCGGGTGTTTTAGAGAAGTCTCGCTTCTTCTCATATTCGGCAAGTTGTTCAGGGCTTTTGTGTCGCTTGTTGTCTGGCAGTTCTCGGTACTGCGACCTGCGTTTCTTATCGGTATGCAATGGAACTGCCCAACTTCTAATCGCCTCCCAGGGGTCTCCATGTTCGAGCACTTTCTCCTTTACATGATCAATGGTAAATTCCTTCGGCGACTTTACCTGCTCTAGCTCCTCCCAGGTGATAGGCGTAGAAACAGGTGCACCTGACCTACCTCGCATACTGTATGGACTTACAATGGTTTGAGATGACTTATTGCGAAAAATATCAATCAAAACCCGACCTTTTCGAGCTTCCTTATTTAAATGAAGTGTTGTGTTTTTATTCTTTTTAATGAATTTATCTGCAATTCTCTTCGCCGTATCAAAACACTCATCAAAGGTGTAGTTGGGTTCCAATGGCGTAACCAAATGCAATCCCTTTCCTCCTGTAGTCTTTACAAATACGTGATAATCGTAAGATTCCAACTCGTCCTTTAACTTATGAGCCAGGTTCTTTACTTCTTCAAAATCATCTTTTCCCTCTGGTGGATCCAAATCATAGACAATGTAATCTGGCTTGTCAGCGAATTCACTGAAACTATGAATCTGGTGCAACTCAAGACAAGCCAAATTGGCAAGCCAGACCAGCGTGGCCTCTTCTCTCGCTACGATATATTCTTTCTTACGCTCTTTACCTAATCGAATGTAGTCAATCCAGTCAGGTGCCCAGTCTGGTCGGTTTTTCTGAAAAAACTGTTCGCCATGAATTCCATCCGGAAATCTAACGAGAGAAAGTGGTCGTCCCTTAATGTGTCTTAGAATAGTCGGTGCTAGTGTTAGGTAGTATTCAATAACCTGAGCCTTGAGCACGCCATCTTCAGGATACAATACTTTATCAAGGTTGGACAGTTCCAACTTTCTTTTCCCGACCTCAACATGGACTTTTTGTTTAGCCATAGTTATGTGGCATAAGGAGATTTTAGCGGCAATCCTGTGGTTTCTTTTAGTTTACCGATCATGTATTCCGATTGACGTGGCGCAAAGGTTTCATCATCCTGTTTGCTAAAGAAATACACTTCTTTCACTCCTTGATTGACCCATTGACCAATACGCTCAGCCCACTCATCCATTCGTTTGAAGTTGGTTGGGTGTTGATCATAAGCCGCAAATCGAACAAACATCTTATCGTTTGAAAATCGCTGGTGGATTATCTCTCGCTTAAGTGCTGTATCGGTAATTACTGCCGTTTTATTGGTTGATTTGAGTAGATCAAAAAATTCATCAAAAACGCCTCCTTCGTACCATGTTTGATGCCTGAGCTCCACTGCTACCGGAAAATCTTTTGGTAAATGCTCGAGAAATTGCTGAAGTCTTTCAAACCACTTGGGCATGAAGTTCTCTGGCATTTGCAAAAAGGTCATCCCCAGGTTATCACCGAATTCCTCACACATCTCCACAAAATAATCGGTCACCTCATAGATGTCTTCTTTTAGTCGCTTCATGTGACTGACACGGCGATTGAACTTGGGACAATATTTAAACTCATGTCCTTTAGCTGCTTCGGCCCATGCTTGCATGTTGGCTTTCTTCACATTGTAAAAGGTGCTGTTCAGCTCAATACAGCTCATACGCTTGATGTATTCAGACAGATAGTCCTTCTTCTTTGTACCTTCAGGATATAGATCGCCGACCCATGCATCTTCTCCCCACACACTACAGCCTACATAGACCTTAGGGTTAGAAGAGCCAGAAAGCACGGTGGTATTGTCAGGATGATCTGGGGGTAAACTGAGATCCAGACTGTCCAGATCGTCTAAGTTTTCAGGAGCTCCGAATTTCATACATCCTTAAGATGCGAAGTTTCATTGAATAATTCAACAGAATATTGATTTCCAGAGTGATTTACGATGTATTGCCCTAGACATTATAGTGCCGTCCGGTATTCTTACCTGACGCGAGTTGGCTACTTTCATTCTACTTTCGGTCGGGTGACCCGACAGCAGTTTAAAGAGTGGGTTGGCAAACTCATCATAAATGCCCAGTCTCATTAAATACCTCTACCGAGTATTGATTGCCCGCATGATTTACAATATAAAGGCCGAGATTTTTATGTGGAAAGTTATCCATCATGCTTAAAGGATGATTCAGCATCCAGCACAGGAGAATGCGAATAGCCCTACCATGAATGCAAATCAAAATGGTTTGTTCCTCAGCATCAGGTTTTTCCAGAATGTATTCAAAGGCTCGTTGTTGACGTAGTGCCACTTCTGCCGGTGTCTCTCCTTCTTCTATTCTCGCATCCAGATCTCCGGCAGCCCATCGCTTTGTCGTCTGCTGATAAGCAGTAGATGTTTCCGGCGTGAAGGCCACTCCTTCCTGCACTCCCCAGCTGATCTCGCGGAGATCTGCCAGTGCTTCATAAGGAATGTCCGAATCGATAAACTTCCTAACGGATTGTTCAGTTCGGATGAGATTCGAAACATAAATTTTATCAAACTTAATGTGTTTAAAGGCCTGGTAAAAGGATTCGGACTGCTGCTCACCTGTTGGGTTGAGTGGAGCGTCTATCCCACTTCCCTGGACCATTCCTATGCGATTGTACTCTGTTTCTCCGTGCCTGACAATGTAAAATTTCTTCAAACCTCCTGATCTTAAAATAAGTGGGCAAACTTAATAAAATTGGTTGATTAGCATTATAATCAGCGTCATGCCTGTGCAGACGGGCATCTTGTGATCCACTGAATTAGTAACCAATGTAATCAGGTAGATTAAATGAATTGTTATGTTAGAAAAACACGTTGTATTCCAAATGTTGAATAAAAGAAAATCATCAGACTAGGTTTTAATCTAGTCTGATGATGGTAATTATTGACTACTGCCACTGTTTGCTAACGCCGTTCTCAGAATTCACCCAACGTGACATTTCACTTTCTGTCCAACCTGAACCTACTACAGCTCTTAAATACGAGCTCTTTCTTCCCTGAGATACTGATGTTAAACTAAATGACCCAATATTTCCTGGTTTTGGGGAGAACAGTTCATCTCCAATATAATTAACCAAATTTTGCACTCCTCTACGATCTCTGGTTTCCCTTAACAATTCCCCAAGCGCAACGGCAATTGGCAGCATTGCTTTTGAACCTTTAGCATATATCCGCATATATCCTTCATTCCCTAGTGCACTTACTGTTCGCCAATTAGCACCTGTGTATTGAAACACTCGGTAAGTACCCGGCGAGGTTTCTATGATAGAATAGCTAGATGTTGCTGGTAAAACTTTGCTACTATATGCAGATCCGGCAATACCGAATATGCCTCCTGTAATTGCTGCCATTTTTAGGTTATCATCCCAACCAACATGATTACCAAAGGCTTTGTTCATACCATTCTGCGTAAGTTGAGCGGATACACCTGATGCAACACCAGAAACCAAACCAATGCCTATTCGCACAGCAGTGAGACCTCTAGCAGACATTTCCAGTCCCTGAACTGCCACAGCTTTAAGCAAACCGTCGGAAATTGCCGCACCCACTCCTGCTCCAACCATGCCAGTTGCAGCTCCTATTGCCGCTTGTTCTAACACTTCTTCCCAGCTGTCTACTCTTCCATGAGTCGCTAACTGAACCCCAATTTCCACAGCTGCTCCAATCATTGCTCCAACCACCGCGGCGACAATTAATGTAGAGATTACAAAATGTCCTGAAGGATCTGTATAAGTTATGGGATTATTAAGCGAATAGGCGTATCTATTGTAAGCATCCGCATGTCCTGATTCACTGCCTGCTTCTGTGTCTGGCGTTATAAAGCGCGCTGTAAATGGATCATAGTATCTCGCATTAAAATAATACAACCCAGTTTGTTGATTCCATTCTTTACCAGCAAAATCAAACTGTTCTGGTAAACCCGTACTATGGCTAATGTCAATAGCTCCAAAGGGGTCATACACCGTACGTGAAATAGCCATTCCATTTTGATCAGTTACCAATGACAAGCTTCCAACCCGATTTTTATGAAAGTACCGGATTGATGGTCCTTGATTTGCTCCTGCTTTTTCAGCCCTTACTTCTTTTCCCAGAGCAAATAATGGCAAAGTGGTTTGAACGGACATCACAAAGACCATTACAACCGCTACACTTCGAATAACAAAAGTCCTGGAGAAACCAAAAATGGAATCAATCCTTTTAAGGTTCCAAACAACCAAAAACATAAGCACCAATAACACCAAATAAATCGGCCAAAGCACCAAGTCATCGCGTTTGGATAGTAATAACTTAGTTGAATTAGCTGGAATGGAAGTCTTATTACTTGCCAAAGTTACGTTGTCAGCAGCAGCTGATAGAGAAACAACTTTACCATCCATACCCGTCAAAAACTTCGTGTGATTGATCTCTGGATGACCATCTTTGTATGCTGTCTCTATCTCATATGAATCACCTAAGTAGACTGTTTCTGTTGAATCCTTAAGAAGATAAGATGTCTTTTTAAGCCGTTCTCCTGCTGGACCATAGCTGTATTTATTAACTAGTTGCTTGTCCCGTGAAACTGTCAGCAGATTGCCTTGAGCATCAAAAGAATAATCCCAAATCACGCTGTCCATTGTTTTTCTAGTCAACCTTCCGGAATCATCATAAGCTGCATTATAAACTATTCTACCATCCTTTTCACCTTCAGACACTCTATGTCCCACCCGGCTTGAAAAAGTTATTCCATCCTTGAGAATGAGATCTCCCCCTGCGCTATAATTGTACCTTTTCATTCCATAAGTATAAGGAGCGTATGCTGAATCAAGTCTACCATTTTTGGAATGCCAAAATGCTTGACTATCGTTGTAAAACCTTAACGTATCATGTGTATTCCCACTTGTTCTCAGGTCTTTGATAGAATCTAATTGATAAAGATCATCCCATACATAATGCGCATGAATCATCGTGTCGGATGATATAGTCATATGATGTTGCTTAAGTAAGTTGGTTTTCTGATCATACAGAAAAACATCATTTGCCCCATTGAGATAAGAAATCGCCTGGGCTTGACCTATACTCGTGTAATTTTCATATGCTACAAAGGGTTCAAATTGGCCCAATTTACCCCCTGACCATTGAGCTAACTCTATTGATTTCAGAAGTCCATTCTCATAATGATCGTATTGAACCACGGACTGATCTGGGTAAGTCATTCCTATCATGTTGCCTTGAGGACCATATTGATAGCTGAATGTATAAGAATTATCCTGTCCCAATGAAGTGACTACCGTAGAGATATTGCCTTGCGTGTTATAAGTAAAGAAGGATGATGATATGGTATCTTGTTCTATTTGAGCAACTGACGCTAACTGACCCTTTAGATTTTCGTTAGCATCGCCATCAAAAGTGTAGATTATTTTTTTAGTATTCTCGCCATTGTTCCATTTAAGCAGCTTAGAAGTAACTCTTCCTGCCAGGTCATAGGTATAGTCAATAGCGTTATTACCAGAACCACTTACCTCTTGAGTTAGTAAACCATTGGTGTAAGCATATAAACGAGTTCCAATATCTTCTGAAGTGATTTTGAGCTTATCTCCAAGAGAATTGTATTTTATATTGGTCACGATTTTGGATGGATCTCTAATCAATATTTCTCTATCCAGGAGGTCATAGTAATACTGTGTTTCACCACCTTCTGCATCGATTATATGATCTATTTTGCCTGATGGCGTGTAATAAGTTACTGTAACTCTCTCAAGCCCGGTATTGGTTGAAATGGTCTTGGTGATACTGTTATTCGTTGGGTTGATTTGAAATGCTGTAACCGATAAATCTGTTTTAATGGTATCCACGTTACCATAAATATCATGCGTAAATTCAGTCCATATAGTATCGGTCTCGCCAGTTGATAACGGTAAACTCTCAGCAATTTTTAAGTTTTGATTATCGTACTTATGTATTATAGCAATTGTATCCCCTTTATCTCCAAGAGAAAGCTCTTTGAGTGTGTTATTAAAGCCGTCTTTCACTTCATATGACCAGAACCAATTGTTGATATCATCGTCAGTCCATGATGTTCGTTTTTGGGTTTTATAGATGCTAAGCCCATCCATACTTAACAGGCCATAAGCAGCCACTTTCACCAAGTCCCCTGATGGAGATGGACTATACATTCCGGTGGTTCGACCTAGTCCATCTATTTCGTAAGTGGTCCGTTGGGCATTAGCGTCTGTAGTACTGGTTAATGTACCGAATGCCGGATCATATGTGGACATAACAACCAACGTATCACCTTTTGAGGTAGGCACTTTACGTTCAGTAATAAAACACTGTAGGGGATCATAACTTAGAATCTCTGTCCCTCCAAGGAAATCTGTCGAACAAACCACATTGCCATAGTCGTTGTAACGATAGGCATGATCCAACCACTTCGATTCATGATCACTATAATTGGATTCCATAGACTTATTTCCATTATCGTCATAAGCATACTTATCCCAACTTAAATCAGACAATGAATTCCATGAATCAAATTGAATTTTCGATGATTTTGAATATTTTTTATGTAGAAGCTTTCCTATGTTCCAGTTGAGCGTATCATTTAAATACTCTGCCCCGGTATACAAAACATGTACAGGATCGCTAATGTCCGGTTGGTTTTCCAGTAAAGTTACATTTCCAAATTGGTCATATGTATAGGTCTCACGTGACGTATATGCAATAACCCCCTTGTACATTTTATCCACAGATTTTGTTTGTGGCAATATCCATGAAGTGCCTATCGGACCAGCATCTAAGGGAATAGATGAATGAATATAACTATAATATTCTTTGGCCAGCAGTTTCTTAAAATTCGTATTGGCCTCTGCCAGTAAGATGGAATCCACTTGACCAACCCCTGGAAAGCTTTGCTTAAAGTAAACAGCTCGTAAAGTACCAGCCTCAACATCAGTAATGTATCGACCATGAAATCCCAATGACCCTATTCCATTAATCATCCTGTATTTTGTACCATAAAGTACCGACTGATTTCTGGATTTACCATGATTGGTATGTCTCATGTTTTTAACCAAATAATCCGAACCTTTAACTTTTCGCAGGTATTTAAGGTATGATTTTGGCATATTTCCGTTGTAAGGATTCACTGGTATATAGATTTTTGAATCCGTCATAGGTCCATACGATACATCAGTAACCATTTCGCTTCCTTTGTTTTCTACTTTTGTAACTAACAAGGGGGCGATCGCTTTTCCTGAAAGCATAGCGTTGAGCTTGTCACTACCGTCCTGTTTGTAAATGAAATCAACTGCTCCATCCCCGTCTATATCATCCCACCATTTACAATATCCATCCACGCCTATACCATGATCTCTGGTTGCCCAAATAATGTCACTTTCAAACCCAGCCCCACTATTAAGTTTAACATAGTAATCTGAATGGTCATCCCGTTTATATACTATATCAGGTTTACCATCATTGTTCATATCCTGTATCCAATCAGCACTACCACTATAACCAACGCCATAATTGCGCACTCCCCAAATGGAGGATTTGATGAATGAGGTTCCTGTGTTGAGAATGACGTGGTATTCTTTGGGGTTTGTTGTAGGGTTATAAATATGATCTGGTAGACCGTCAGTGTTCACATCTACAAACCATTGAGTGTAATTGTGTGTGGCCGAATGAGCTCTATTTAGCCAAATGGACTCCTTGCCAAAAGTGGAAAGGCCAGTGTTGAGTTGCGCACGCAGTTCATTTTCATCATTGCGCTTATAAATCACATCGGTGTAATGGTCTTTATTAAGGTCTATGAACCAGAGTGACTGACTGTCATAGCCTATTCCATGATCAAGTGTGGTATACGTCTTGTCACTTGAAAAACTGTTATCCCCGGTGTTTTCGAGAACATGTACTTGTTTATCTTTATAATAAACATAATCAATCAGTCCATCACCGTTCATGTCTACGAGATATTGATTATACTGGTGCTGTGGCGATTTACTTCGCTGACCCCACTTTCTAGGGGTTTCAAAAGTCTTTCCAGTACTCAGGGCAACATAGATCTCTTGCTCTCCGACCTTTTTATAAACGAAATCAGTCAGCCCATCACCATTCATATCAGCCATCCAGGAGTCCTTTCCATCATTTCCGAAAAAACTAGGTATTTTCCCAAAATGAGATTCAGAAGCGAATCCTATTCCTTTATTCTTTAAAACATACCATTCTCCAGGTGTTATTATTGGAAAATCGATCTTTTGAGTGAAATAAACAAAATCCTTTAATCCATCTCCATCTACATCTGACATCCAGGTACCGCTCCAACTCCCATCATAAACAATACTATTTCCTTTTACACCATAAGTCGAATCCGCTTTTAATCCATTGGAGGCTTGTGATACGTCAAGCGTTATTGGTGGTAGTGAATTATTATTTTGGTCTGCTTCTGAAATTTGCGATAGGACCGAAAGGTTATTTACTACCTTATAATTCAGGTAGACTCTTTTGGCTATCTTGTTATACACCATGGTAGTAATCGTGTCCAATAGATATGGGTTTTGGAAGTTTAAACCTGCTTGGTACCAACCCAAACTGTCTGTCCGGTTTGAAGAATAACCGAATAATACTTTCTTAGCCCCTTCAGTCATACCAACCTTAGGGTTCGTATTGTATGATATTTCACTTACAACAGCTGTGCGTAGGCCTTTTTTATAGGAGTAAATGATTCTATTGCCGTTGGTATCAGAGATACTGCTCAGCAACCAGCTAACAATAGTTGATCCATCAAATGGGAAAGAATTTATACGCGTATTCGCCGAGTTCCCAAAAACAAAACAACGGCCATCTTTATCATAAGCAATAAGGGAATCAGGCCCCTTTGCGCCAGAACCGTACCCTGTTACTTTAGTCCATGTCTCATTTGAGGTATGATAAATAGTGCCTGTTTTGCTGTATGCCTGATTTCGTTGATTAAGTGTTGTTAGCTTATTCCCGCTACTATCCTTCACTGCTATCAATCGCATGCCATTAAACGCAAAGCGATCCTCTTGAGTGAATGCTACTGAAGACCACATTCCGTCATGCAGAAGACTTTTTCCCACCCGCGTTATTTTGCTTATACCACTTAGAGACCACCCAACACCTAAAGCACCATTCGTAGTGCCGCCATTATTCACTAATGTTAATTCTGGTTTTAGGTTGTTTGTGCCCGGAGGTACTTCAAGCTCAAAACTAAGGTTGACTTTACCCGATGAGGAAATATCAACATCAAGCTTTGATGATCCTACCAAAGCTTCAGAAGAAACAGTGTTTAAGGAATTGATTTTTTTACATTGATTAAATAATAGAGATGTAAGGCACAATAATATAACAGTTAATACTGCTGCAATTTTTCTTGAGTACATAATGGAGTTAGATATTTTGAAACAAAAGAATAGTTGTTCTCTATAAAAAATACTTTGTGATATGCCGAGAACATTCCCAAATAAACCCACGCTTAACTTAACCAATGATCTTTTTTTTCGATTTGGCAGGATTTACTAATATATTGGCAGGATTGATTTTCAATACAGGTCCAGTTGCCATCGTATTCCGAAAATCTCTACACATAACTGTAACTGGCAGACACTGGAAGTCAGAGGGTCGTCTGCTCATTCTACCTGAAGTGAATGTCAATCCATCATCATTCGGGTAAAAACACCCGAAAACCAAAATTCACTACATAAGTCTAGTGTCTATTCATCCAGTATCTAAACTCTTAATTAGCTTTAAGGAAATTTAAAATCCATGATTCCAGAAGGCGTAACCCCTGCCGGGCTTAATGAATTTTCCAAAGGCTGTATGGTCGAACACATCGATATAGTGTTCACTGAAGTAGGAAAAGACTACATAAAAGCAGAAATGCCCGTTTCTCACAAAACCACACAGCCATTTGGTTTGTTGCATGGAGGAGCATCAGTTGTATTGGCTGAAACGCTGGGAAGTGTAGCCGCAGGTGTAATCGTGACCCCACTTGGTAAGATGGCCGTAGGATTAGAAATATCTGCCAATCACATCAAAGGCAAAAAAGAAGGAAAAGTCACTGGAATAGCGAAACCCGTGCACATCGGTAGAAGCACACATCTTTGGGAGATTAGAATTACAGACGAAAAAGAAGAGCTGATATGCCTGAGCAAGATTACGATGGCTATTCTGGATAAAAAATAATTCATGCAGCAGAAGCTAAAAGAGACGCATCAACTAACAACCAAAGATGGAGCTTTTGAATTCCTAAGAAAGGTTCTGTCGTCCAGCTATCCATTAGCAGTTTGGAGACTTCCCCTAACAGATAAAATAATCGCCCTGGTAGATTTGACTAGTGACGAGACATTTTATAATCGGGAGATTGAGAATCTGGATAAATGCTTTGTCATCAATGGGTACTGCGACACGCACCCAACTAACCCTATGGTATTGCGTGGCGACATCTATTTGGAAATAGATCAGAATCAAGTGTCCATGTCCGTAAGCCCAACACTGTCTGCAGATACCTTTGAGACATTCCAAAATGAATTGGAATCCTCAAAACCAAATGAGTTAAAGGACTTTTTAACATGTGATCATCCTGACTATCCAGCTATGGTAGCTGAAGCCGTCAATAAAATTAAAGAAGGCACCCTACACAAAGTGGTTCTTTCGCGTTTCGAGGATTTTGATCTTCCGCAGGAATTCGACCCTTACACGACTTTGCAGAAGCTCTCTGACAAGTATGAAAATGCTTTTTGCTACCTAATCAACACCAAAACGTATGGATGTTGGATTGGCGCTACTCCGGAAAAGCTCATCGCGTTGAATGAAAACCAGTATTTCTCCACTGATGCGCTGGCGGGTACACAAGTACTCCCTGAAGATAAAGAACTCTGTGATGTAGCCTGGACACAGAAAGAGATCGAGGAACAAGCCATGGTTAGTAGGTACATTATCGACTGCTTCAAGAAAATACGGTTGAGAGAGTTTGATGAAATAGGTCCTAAGACAGTGAAAGCAGGCAACCTTACCCACTTAAAGACTGAGTTTAAGGTGGACATGGAAGCAACTAACAGTCCTCTTCTGGGCAGCACTATGCTAGAGCTCCTCCATCCCACTTCGGCTGTATGTGGAATGCCTCGTGAATTGGCAGATGAGTTTATCAAAACTCATGAAGACTATGAACGCTCACTTTATGCTGGATTTCTTGGGCCTGTTGGTTTTGAGGGCAATACGAACTTATTTGTGAACCTTCGCTGCATGCAGATAAATGAATCCAAGGCCCGATTATTTGCCGGTGCTGGAATTACGGAAAACTCCAACCCACAAAAAGAATTGGAAGAAACAGCACACAAAATGCAAACGCTCCTAAAAGTGCTGCAGTCATGATGAACCAAACGGTATTTGACACATCTGAAGTACTTGTCAGAAAGGGTATAAAACATGTTGTATTATCTCCTGGCTCTAGAAACGCTCCATTGACAATCAGTTTCGCCCGTAACCCGGGCATTAAGACATACAATGTTGTAGACGAGCGATCAGCAGGGTTCATCGCCTTGGGAATTGCACAAAATCTAAAGGAACCAGTAGTGCTCTGTTGTACCTCGGGTACATCGCTCCTGAATTATGCTCCGGCAGTTGCAGAAGCTTTTTATCAGGAGATTCCACTAATAGTGATGTCAGCAGACAGACCTCCTGAATGGATTGGTCAACGTGATGGGCAAACTATCGATCAGTCAGGTGCCCTATCGAATTTTGTGAAAGCTACTGTTCAGCTTCCTTCCAGCCCTTTACACCCTGATGAGCAGTGGGAATACATTCGAAAACTCAACGATGGCGTAAACTTATCTGTCTCGGGAAAGTCAGGGCCAGTTCATATGAATATCCCATTCAAAGAGCCCTTTTACCCTTCTGCAGATCAAGAGTTGAAATTTTCTGAGAACATCAAAATCATTAAACCCTACAGGACACCCTTTGATTCAAGTACAGATAACGAGTTACTTTCAAAATGGCACCTGGCAGATCGTCGATTGATCATTGTTGGTCAGAACGAAAGAAACGAAGCGTTGGACAACGTTTTAGAGAAGTTGTCCAACAAAGCAGTAGTGGTGGTGGATGTGATTTCGAATGTCTCCACAACTGATGCGGTCAGACATCATGATTTGTTTCTGGCAGGAATTGAACAAAAGCTTGGGGAGAGTTTGAAACCGGATATGGTAATCACTATTGGTAAATCCGTGATTAGTAAAAACTTAAAGCTGTTTCTTCGAAAATACCAACCGGAAATGCAGTGGCATGTGAGTGCTCATTTGGATCAGGCAGACACCTTTCAAACGTTAACCGCTGCAATCGAATCAAATCCTGTCAGCTTTCTGGAAGCACTGGATGACCAATCCGAAAAAGAACAGTTCAACCATCAAATCACAAGTAATTATATTCAAAACTGGCAAATTGAAGATGCTAGAACCAAACGAAAGCTTCTTAAGACATTGGCTATACTGGACTGGAGCGAATTCACAGCTTTTAATTTCGTATTGAATCAAATTCCGGAGGGTTCAGACATTCATCTTGCTAATAGCATGCCAGTACGTTTTGCCAATTTCATCCAGCAGATCAAACCAAACTGTGAAGTATTCTGCAATAGAGGAACAAGTGGAATTGATGGTACGAATGGTACGGCCGTAGGTCATGTGTTAAGTACCGATCGTCCTACCTATTTACTCACCGGAGATCTGAGCTTTTTTTATGATCGAAATGCCTTCTTTCACTCCTATCCAATAGATAATTTGAAAATAGTAGTTTTTAACAACTTTGGAGGAGGTATTTTCCGTTTGATCAATGGCCCTGCGAACCTGCCTGAATTGGAGCAACATTTTGAAACCAGACATCAACATACTGCAAAATACACAGCGCTGGAATACGGGTTTGATTACCATGGAGTCAAAGACATGAAGGCATTGGATAAAGCGATGGCGGCTCTTAACAAGGATCTCAAAAGCCCGAAACTAGTGGAGGTATTCACTGATCCTGCTACTAACTCTGATGTATTCAAAGCTGTGAAAACGGCTACTAAGTAGTTCCACAAATAATTTGTTGCGTTAACAGTGCTTTATTAAGTCTAAATTGAAATAGATCCTAAACACTAACAGGATCTAAAAATGATAAAGAAAAGGCCAGAAAATAACGCTTCAATCAAATATAAATGTGAGCTAGGGTTAGTCCTTTTCCTGATACAGCAACTCCTTGTTGGCAAAATCATACAGCGTCAGTCGTCTTAAATCAAAGTAGGCCGTCCAGTAGGCACGCACAGCGGAGATGTAGCTCCTACGGGCATTGTCTTTTTCCGTTAACGCGATATTGAGATTGGTAATGTCAATCTTACCGATCAAATAGCGACTCTGCGCAACATCATATCGCTCTTTAGCGACTTCATCTGATTTCTTAGTAATCTCTACTTGTGATTCCAAAACTTCAAAACGACTCACCAGGGTAATAATCTCCTGCTCGAAGTTTTGAATCTCCTGAGTCAGAGTATACTGTGTTAACTCCTGATTCGCTAATGCAGTCTGGACTCTGGATTTGGTTCTGCCCCAATCCAATATTGGAACAGATAGACTTAAATTTACCCGCTGTTGGTTGTTGGGGTCAACATAGGTATCAGGAATTGTCCCAGCAGCATTATTGAGTCCAAAAGAGGCTATCAAGTTCGTTTGAGTACGCTGAGCTCGGGCACGTGCCACATCTCTATTGGCTTCTACCCTTCTTCTTTCAAACTCGATATAATCAGCTCTATTCTGTTTGGCATAAGATAATGCTTTGTCAAGTTGGATATCAAAAGTAGGTAATTCATCAGGTAATGCTAGCTCCAGTGAATTGGAGCTAGAGTCCTGAAGCCCTATAAAACGTCTCAATGCAAGTCTTGATGTCTGTAAGTCCAACTTCGCCTGAGCCACATCTTGTTGAGATCTGAGCAGCTGCAGTTCTACTTGCAGCAGCTTGTCTTTGGAGGTGGTTCCTATATTGTAACGGCCTTGTTCAATATTGAAAATGGTATCGTTATTAGCCAGGTTAAACTCTGCAATCTGTTGGTTGATCTGTGCATCCAAATAATCAAAGTACCTTCTCGTTGCTTCCGCAGATATGGCTTCCATTTCCTCAACATAAGATCGTTTGGACTCCTCATATCTGAGCGGTTCGGTACGTTTATCCCATTTCAATTCATTAAAGCCAAAAACAGGTTGTACCAGTCTGATGTTAAAAAGAGTGGTATTATAAATGGGATTGATCTCGCTATCCACTGCATTCAAATCGTTGAATTGATTCAAGGTGCTGTTCACACTTATCTCTCCGCCGGTTAAACTTATTGGCTGAATTAACCCCAGATTCAAACTAGACGAGAATTGCTCCCTGCTTCGATAAGCAAATGATCCGTCATCTTGCGATACCTGGAAGAAGTCACGGTTATATCCTGGAAGGTTACCAGATAGATTCAGTGATGGATTGTAGTTGGATCGGTAACTTCGATACTGCCAATAGAAATTCTTCTTACGTGTTTCTGCTGCCTTAGCAGATGGCGACTGCTCTTTGGCTTGTTCGATTACATCGATAAGTGTCAGCTTTACCTGGCAAAAAGAAGGCACTGACAAAATCAGAACAAGGACAAAAAAGAAAACTGTTTTATTCATAACGCAGTGATTGAATTGGGTCTTGTGATGCTGCTTTGCGTGCTGGTGCTATGCCAAAAATCAATCCAACTCCTGCTGCAACACCGAATGACAAAATGATGGAAGAAAAAGTAACAACTGTTGGAATTTCGGCGACAATACTGACAAAATAAGCAATACTAATGCCAAGAATTACTCCGATTAAACCGCCTGAAACACTGATCATCATTGCTTCAAATAAAAACTGATTGATAATATCAAACTTCTTGGCTCCAAGAGATAATCGCAACCCGATTTCTTTAATACGTTCCAGCACGGAAGCCAGCATAATGTTCATGATTCCGATACCACCTACAAGCAATGATATACCTGCAATTGCGCCAAGCACATAATTGAAAATATCGTTGGTTCGTTGCTGTTGTTTTAGAAGTAACTCAGGAATTTCTATTTCAAAATCCACAACGTTATAATGCTTCCGTTCCAGCATTCGGGAAATCACGTCCGCTGTAGGTCCCATTTTTTCGGTCTGAGCAACCTGCACGACCAGCCGGTCCAGCTGATGATAGTTGGTAGGTCCCTTGTTTTCATTAGCTGTTGTACCACTATTCTGAAAGAATCCTCGACCCTGACTTCCTGAATTGGACTGTCTAAGCATTTCTTCCGTGATCAATGAGCGGTTCTTATAGCGCACCAACATGGTTTGTAATGGCACATACACATCCATATTGTAGTCCCTAATACCTAAATTAGAAATACTGTTGCTGGAAATCACCCGTTCTTCGAGCATCCCTATGACTTTCAGCCAGTTGTTACCGCATTTAATGTACTTACCAATCGGGTCTTGTGTAGGAAAGAATTTTGATTTGATTGACTTTCCAATAATGCAAACAGGCTCTCCATGCTTTAAATGGTAGTCAGAAAACATATCGCCTTTGTCCAATCTAAAATTGAAAATTTCAAAGTAAGCGGGTTCTACACCAACCAGTTTGGCTGTTCGACGAATTCCGTTATTAATCAGATAGGTATCTAAAGTAATCTCAGGGCTTATTTTACTAATCCCCGGTATCACCTCTTTAATTCCATTTACATCCTTAATATTCAATCCTGGAGACCACTTTAGTTTTTCCTTCTCCTCTGTTTCTTCGCTTTGTAAATTTTCCTCACTTTGAGGCACCACAGGTCGCACTACAATGTTATTGACACCAACCAACTTAATTTGCTCAAGAATTTCCTGCTGAGCACCATTTCCTATGGCCAGCATAGCAATCACGGCTGCCACACCAAAAATTATCCCCAGTGCTGTAAGGATAGATCGCATGCGATTCGCTAACACCGCTTCAGTAGCAATGTATAGGTTCATCAAGACTTTTTGAGGAATCATGAATTTCCCTTTTTTCGTCTCATGTTTGGACCTGTTGGGCGCATGGTCTGTGGATCTGTTTTGGGTTTCTCCTGAATATTACGTTTTCCATTCAGTTCTCCCAGTAAATTGATATCACTCGCAGTTTCCACAGATTCATTCGGCGTAGACAAGTACACATCGTCAGCTGCCGTCAGCCCAAGTAGGACTTCTGCACGATCAGCGTTGGTCGCGCCTATTTTTACTTCCTGCCGTTCGTAGTTCATACCCACAGTCTTATATACGTAGGTAATACTGTCCTGGAAGCTATGCAGTGACTCTAAAGGAACTGAAATAGTTTGATCAATTACTTCAGTGTATATTTTATTACTTGTTGTCATTCCAGGTCTTAGGTCCGAATCTACATTATCGAGCTCCACGGTAACCTGAAATACTTTTGCATCTGAGTTTGGTCGTTGTTCACCCACATTTGCCACCCGAGTAACGGTACCTTTTAGGCGCTTGTCCGGAAATGCATCCAGTCCTATCTCTACACGTTGACCTGTAGCCACTTTTCTAATATCCACCTCGTTAATGTAAGTGTTGGAATTCATCGATGAAAGATCCGGTAACGTGGCAACCACAGGATCCCAGGCACTAATCTGGCTTCCTTCTTTAATCGGTCGACCATCAAAGCCTTTCCTATAAATTAGCATGCCCGATTCAGGAGCTGTGATTGTAAACTGAGCAAGCAACTCATTCATTCCATCAAACTCCAATTGATCTTGACGCAAGTCAATGGAAACCTCTTTCATCCTGGCGGCTAGTTGCCTTTGTTTAATCAAATAAGCTTCTTTAGCCTGCTTCAATGCTCTAATGGCTTTATTATAGTCTATTTCTGCTTGTTTAATTGTAGCAGGCGGCTCATATTGAGACTGATCCAGTACAAGTTTCTTCTCTTCAACTGCATATTCCAAATTAGTCAGATTATCTCTGGCTTCACGAAGCTGAAGAGTAGTATCCAGTTGCACTTGTATATATTCAGACTGCTGCTCCTCTATTTGAAGTTGTGAATCCTGCATTTTATTGTTCAACTCGGAAGCATCCAGACGCGCTATGTATTGACCCTTTTCCACATAAGTTCCCTCGTCAATAATGTCTTGGATGTTCACCTGATAGATTCGGTAATTACGCAATCGTGTCGGTCCTGAAATTTCAGTAGAGTTTTTCGCCTCAAGTTCTCCTGTTGTGTTGATGTCTACTATGAATTCTCCTTCCTCTACATTCACAATAATATTAGAAACATCATTTCCACCTGATCCACTCAATACAAAAAATGAGACGAGGAGGACAACTATTCCTCCACCAATTAAAATATTCCGTTTGTTTTTAAACATTTAGTTAGGTGTTATTTCCTGATTACAAAACTATACCTCAATAATCAGATTTAGTTACCATCCAAATCAGGTTACTACCTCCGGTAAAATCTTGTAATTAATACATTATTTATAACGCCATATCATCTTTGTTGTTATCCCACTCATGTAAAAAGGATTAAATTCTGGTTATTGATAAGGGCTACCTAAACCTAATTTGTTCAATTTCGTGTGAATAATGCAACGTTACACAAGAATAGAGTATACGTTAAAGTATATTAGGCAAAAAAGCCTTTAAGCTCATTGTGTAGAAAATATCTGAGTAAATCATTAGATATCGATTGGCAAGGTATTATTTTTGAGACACTTTTGAATTCCAAAAACTGAAACATCACTATGAACCAAAAAGTCAATATTGCTTTGCTTGTTGCTTTAAGTGTAGTGCTTACGTACTGCAGCAGTAGTAAAAAAGACGCTGAGAAAGCTGCCGAAAAAAAACAAGAACTTGAAGAATTTGTAGAAGAGCAATTCGAATACCCTATTCCAACATCGTTTGAAGTCACAAAAATGCTTCAGGATGCCAGTGCAACGTATGATAAAACTATCACAAACGATGCCAGCAATGTTGATAAATACGAGACAGAGTGGCAAAAAGCTTTGAATCTTGGGGTTTATGGAGCCGACTTAAGCTACGCTAGTACGTTTGATAACAAAGAAGAATCAGTAGCATTCCTGGAGGCTTCAAGAAAACTAATCGATGAGTTAAATATCTCCACAGCTTTCAATAAATCTCTGGCCACTAGAATTGAGGACAATCTTGAAAACAAAGACTCATTAATCCTGATCATCACCGATTCTTTTTACCAAACTTACAATTACCTAAATCAATCCGGTGACGAAAAGACCTCTTTGTTGGTTGTGGCTGGTAGTGTGATTGAAGGTCTGCACATTACATCAGAACTAATAAAAGCAAGCGATTACAATAAGGACTTAATGCAAGTTCTTGCTGCACAGAAAGGTCAGGTACAAAAGTTGACTACCTTGATGGAAAAACATTCTGCAGATCCAAACGTAAATAAGGTGCTTCCGACACTTAGATACGTAGGGTTGTTTTATGACCAGCTTGGAGAACCAGCAGAAATAAGTCAGGGGCAATTTGAAGATGTAGCTAGTAGCATTGCAGAAATGCGTTCTGAAATTGTTGGTTGATCGCAAATAATTTTTTGATTTAGACCGTCTTGGTTTTTCAAGTTGAAGTGGCTTATATTTCTATTTTAAAAGAACTACAGGCTTACCAACAGAATCCAGGACGGTTTTTTTATTCCACTTATGACCGAATCGATTATTAATGCACTTGTCCATCTTTTCGCTATCATCGAAAGCGTAAAGGAAGATCATGATGTTGTCGATTCAGGAGAACTTGTTGTTCAACCGTATCTATCCAGGTTATTTAACACTGAGGTCACCTCTGAATACCTAAAACTTTATTACGATTACCTATCTTTTTATCAAGAATCCAACGCTCCTAGTCTGGATGAAGAAGAACAATTAGGAATTGATTCCACCAGCATCCTTCAGGTAGCCAAAATATGCAACCAACTCAACAAAGAGTTGCTGGCTCGTGAGCGAATCATTGTCTTCCTTCAACTGCTGGAATTGATCAACACAGATGAGCAGGTAATTGCTCGGGAAGAAGAGTTCATGTCATTGGTGGCGATGAACTTCAATATTGATCAGAAGGAAATTAATAACCTCAAGCACTTCATCCTGGAAGCAGAAGGCCAAAGTATCGCTCCAGAAAAAGCCATGGTCATCGACAATAAGATGACAGAATGGCCGGAAGAAGTCGCATGGATGATGCGCAAAAAGCGCAAGAAAGTAGATGGAGCCACGGAATGCCATCACATGTACGTGGAGAACCTATTTGGTAAGATTCTGGTGATGTACATCGAGTCTGTAGATATTTATGTATTCAAGTACATCGGGCCGCTAAATCTTTACCTTGAAGGGAATAAAATTATCCCAAAGAAATTCTATATTCTTAATCCTGGATCAATCATTAAAGGACCAAATATTCGATCCATTTATGAATCTGAAATCATCCGACAATTTGTTCAGGAAAAGAATAAGGTAAAAATTGTCTTGGT
>JAMWZA010000004.1 GCA_024305105.1 Marinoscillum sp. | reverse complement strand
GTATATACAGTGCGTATCCATTTGACTAACTACGAGGTGGAAACACATCGCATTATTAAACAGTAAAAAAGATTATACCAGTGTTAAGTCGCAAAAATCAAGTTTCAATTAATAATGCAGATCTAGTAAGTGATTTCCAGTTTATTGTCCCTGTATGATTTTTGCCCCATTGGGAACTAGATTAAAATAATACTCACAATCAATAATTCAGACCTCAGGTTTCTTCTTTGAAATCTGGGGTTATTTTTTTAATGCTATGTAATTAATTCGATGTAAACCCGGACTTTAAAATGGATTGGTATAATGGGAAAAATACTATATAAATCAGAAAAAATACAACAAGTATGTTGCTAGGTATTTATCGAAATTGATAATGGCATTCATAAGTGCCAATAACCTAAATGCTCATATGATGAAAAAATTTAACCTTTTATTACTAATTACACTGATGAGTGGAGTGCTAATACCAGCCCACTCTCAGACTGCTGCCGAGGTATTTGGTAGCCTATCTACTACTTCATCCAATACATATTCTACAGTAAGTAGTGTTTCGGTCAGTGATCAATACCAAACTGATCGAACATATGTCATACAGTCATTGCCATCGGCTCTGAATGACGCTGAACTTGTGAAGACGGCCAATGATGACGCAGATGAAACTGGAACAGAACTGTTTACGATAGAAGTGACCTATCCATCCAGTATTTATATCGCTTATGACTCCAGGTCGAGCAGTAGGCCCAATTGGATGAGCGGGTATGCCTCTACTGGTACAAGCATAGGTACATCAGACGTTACATTTGACCTATACAAAAAAGAGGTGACTCCTGGTGAACTTACTTTCGGTGGCAATAAGGCCACAGGTGCTTCCGGGGCTTTGTCCAACTATTTTGTTTTGGGAGTGTCCGGTGTGACAGTTGGATCTGGAATATATAACCTGATTAACCTCGATCATGGTGGATATATCGATGCAGACCCTAACAACAATCTTTCTTTGGGCTCTACCGATGGAAGTGACCGTCGATGGGAATTGATCTATGATGGCGATGGCGCTTATCTTCTGGAATGTCAGACAACAGGAAGGAGATATCTAACAGAAAATAACGGAAACATAGAGTGGGACAATACAAGTTCAACGATAAACGATGATGACCGATGGATTGTGATACCTACTGATGATCACTATAAACTAAAGAATGTAACCAGTGGTCACTACCTCAGAGTATCCAATAACAGCCTGGAAATCGGAGGAAATGATACAGGCGATGGGGCTTTATGGCAACTCAATTGTGCTACTGGGACTTGTGCGGATGTACCTATTACCGGAGGTGCAGGTGTTTTCAATATTGAGAGTCTTAGCCAGGGTGGATATATAGACGCCAACCCGAGCAATGGGGTGAGCCTGAGCACCAATGATGATGGCGATGATAGAAGGTGGGAATTGATTCATGTGGGCAATGGTTACTATTTGATTGAGTCAAAATTTGGTGGTAGGAGATATCTGACAGATCGTAATGGCACTCCAGAATGGGACGATTATGGATCATCTGTTTCAGCTGATGAACTTTGGGAGTTGACTATTAGTGGGGTGAATTATCACTTCAGAAATGTCGGTAGTGGTGATTATCTCAAACGAACGGGAGATGATCTTACTATGTCTGGAAGCAGTGCAGGCGATGATGTCGTGTGGAAGTTGAATTGCACCACAGATGCATGTACAGACCCTGGTGATGACAGCTCCGATATAGCAGTTACGAGTGTTTCGTTAACACCAGCTAGTGTATCCATTGTGGATGGAGCCACGGCTACATTGGATGTTTCAGTCAGCCCAGGAAATGCCACGGACCAAACAGTTACATACGCTTCTTCGAATGCTGGCATAGCGTCCGTGAATAGTAGTGGGGTAGTGACAGGAGTGTCACCAGGCACTGCCACCATTACTGTGAGAACAAACGACGGTGATTTTTCAGATCAGACTGAAGTGACCGTTTTGCGTGTGGGAGAGGGTATTTTCAATCTAGTCAATGTAGGAGGAAACAGTGTAATAGATGCTGACCCGAGTGGGGTGTCGCTGGGGTCTGGTGATGGCTCTGATAGAAGATGGGAACTTATTCATGATGGTGAAGGTGAATATTTATTAGAGTGTCAGTTTTCTGGCAGGAGGTATTTGACAGATAACAATGGTACGGTAGAGTGGGATGGAGAAGGCACCAGTACTACAGACAATGACCGGTGGGAATTTGAAGCCGTAGGGCCAGATTTTAAAATCAAAAATGTAAACAGTGGAAAGTATTTAAGAAGATCGGGTTCGGATGTGATTGTATCTACCAACACTTCGGGAGATGATGCGCTATGGTCTCTTACTTGTGCTACCGGTACGTGTATCAAACCTGGTGGTGGCATTCCTGTAAGTGGAGTGGAATTGACTCCAACAAGTACTACAGTATCTCTTGGAGCTACGGCGAGCTTAACAGTAGACATAACTCCAGCCGGCGCCTCAGACCAGTCCGTGTCCTTTTCCTCCAGCAATACATCTGTGGCTACTGTAAACAGTGAAGGTGTAGTGACAGCCGTAGCTGCAGGATCTGCTGTGATTACCGTGACCACTTCTGATGGAGGTTTTACAGATACGTCAAACATCACCGTCTCAGGGGCAAGTGGTCCTGGTGGTTCGGGGGTTTACAATATAGTGAGTCTGGGCGGCGGGACCACCATAGATGCCAATTCCAATAATCAGCTGGTGTTAGGGTCAGGAGATGGAACAGATAAGCGTTGGCAAATGATTCATGACTCAAACGGCAAATACTTCTTGGAGTGTCAGTTTTCTGGTAGGAGATACCTTACTGACAACAGCGGAGCAGCTGAGTGGGATGGTGATGGTACTACCACCAATGATTTCGACAAATGGGAGTTTTTGGCAGTGGGCGATGATTATAAACTAAGGAATGTGGGTAGTAGTAAGTACCTGAGAAGACAAGATAGTACACTTACCATGTCCACAAATGACTCGGGAAATGATGCCCTCTGGACGTTCAACTGTGCCACCGGAGCATGTACCGATCCTGGATCGGGGGGTGTAGTTCAGGGACAATGGATCTATCTAAGTGGACCTGAAGAAGAAAATGGAGATGATATTGAAATTCTAAATAATTCTGGTGGAGATATATTGGTAGATTGTGATGGTGTGAGAGGTCATGTTGCCAAAAATTTCACACCGGTGAGCTTACCAGCTGAAATCACTTTCAACTGGCGATCTACCTTCGATCAAAATTCAAGTGAGCCGGCAGATGGAGATCTTAGAGGAACCGGCGATTTCAGAATATCGGTCGTAGGGGTACCCTCTGGAGAATCACAGGAGGACTTAAGTGAAGAAAATCTGGGCGACTTTGAGGGTGTGCAATTTAGGATATTTCCGCATCTCGATGAATCAGAAGAACGAGAGCACACCTATTATTCAAATGGAAAAAGAGAGAGTCATACAGCTACTTCTATCTGGGTGAGGTACACAGATCCTGATAGGCTTACTGGAGATGATGGAGCTCCTCACACAGGCTTGCAAAGTGATGCTTGTCAAAATAGAAACCGTGACGATGGTACGCACAATTGCGGCTGGGACCGACATGACATACAGGGCGGAGGATTTGATATTGAGTATAACGAAACCATGCCTATGAAAATTTACATATCTGAGAACCTTGCTTATATGGAGGGTAATGGAAGACGGTTTGAGATTGACCCATCGGATATTCGATTTGATAAGCTATCTGCCATTGTGGTTGGGTTGACCAACACAAGCCGCGGATATGAAACTTTTGAAATCACCGATTTACAAGCGGCATATGTCGGGTCGAGTTCAAGACAGGTTGAGAGCATTGATGAGTTTGCTGAAAAAACAGGTCATCAGGTCTATCCTGTACCTACTACTAAAATGCTCTACGTAAATGACGCAGAGGATGTGAATAAAGTAGAAATTTATAACACATCGGGGCAGTTGGTGCTGATTCAGTCAAACCTTGCTGATGACCGTATGGCCATCGCTGTTGAAGATCTCGAATTGGGTATTTATACAGTACGTATTTATCTGACCAACTATCAAGTCGAAACACATCGGATTATGAAGCGATAGCAATTAGTGTAAGACCAAGCTAACTTAACTCCAGGTTTCTCAGTGAATCCTGGGGTTTAATGCGCCTTGTAAGTTCAAATTAATAATAAGAGACAGCTCAGATATGAAATTCGCAAAATACTATATTTTACAAGGAAAATAGTTGAGATAATTGAGGTTTTACTATGGTATTTTTACGAAAGTAATATTTCAATTAGTCCCATAAACAATTATCTTATGATTAATAAATTCTACTATTGGATAAAAAAGAGCGTGGCTTTAGCTGGTTTCTTTTGTTCTGCATGTTTTATGCAGGTTGGTTATTCACAAGTTTATACAGACACTACCAGTCTGGTGGCGGATCTGGAGGCAGGCATTTTTGAAGAGTATATTCTGGCTCCGGCATCAGTGACAGATACTTTTTTCATTGGTAAAATGGTATCGGTGGGCAACAGTTTCATCTTAAAAGCTCAAGATGGGTTAGGTTTTAAACCTGTTGTTACAGGCAACCCGGATGACAAGCCTAGCTATCTGTTCAGTGTAGAAGATGTGAATGGAGGAGCAGATATTAAATTGGAAGGGATACATTTTGTAAGTGAAATCCGTGGAGAAGAAGCCATTAATAACGGTACCATGCGCGTCTTTTCGGAAAATGTTAACATCACAGTACAAAGTTGTAATTTCGTTGACTTCCCTAGTTATAACACTATAGCGAAAATTTACAACTCTGGAGGTGACATTACACTTGATAGTGTTTTGGTAAATAACTGTGGTGGTAAAATCATTCAGGTCAATTATAAAGATGATGATGATACACCGAATTACGTTCCATTGATTGGTGACGTAAAGATCACCAACTCTACTTTTAGTAATATCTATAAGCGGATATTTTTCGAACTGGGAGCTGGAAATGTCCCTATTGATGAAAACAACCCAGATCTTACGCAAAGATTCAATGCTGGTGCGGAAAGCTTCACTATGGATCACTGTACTTTTTATAACCACACAGATGTTAATCTCATGCAAGGCAGGAGTCTTTATGAGTTTGCTGGTCATGCGGCAATCAAGAATAACCTGACAATTACCAACACCATTTTTGCTCGTATGGGCAAGAACATGGCTGCTGATAGTGCTTCTAACACCATTATGGATAATGTCTATTTAGATTTTGGTCATTACCTTAACGCAGATGAGACACTAGAAGATTTTTCTAGATACAATCCCACCAATATTATTGAAACAGATCCTGTGTTTGCTGATACGACAAATGGCGCCTGGAATCTAACATTGCAAAATGAGGCAGAACTCTTAGGCTCTGATGAACGTCCTATAGGGGATCCAAGATGGTGGCAAGAAATGTATTCCGATGATGATGACGATGATGACGATGATGATGGAGAAGTTGTTCTTAAAGCTGACTTAGAAAAGAACATACAGGTATATGGTTTCAATGGTAAGATTCATGTAAAAGCATCATCAAAAAATTATGAAGTACGAGTTTTTAATATGAGTGGTCGATTTATTACAGCAAAGAGTTTCCATTCTGAAGAAGAAGTACTTCGTGTAAATCCTGGGGTATATATTGTTCAATTATTTGATTTGGAAAACAAAACTGCTGATGTAAGAAAGGTCTTAGTATCACAATAAGGAGTTTTCGATCAACCAATGGGTAATCAAAATATTCATTGGTTATCCCACTAATAAAATAAAAAACATAAAAGTTATGAAAAATATATCAAGACTAGCATTTCTTCTAGTAGCTGTTGCTACGCTCTTAGTATCTTCCTGTGGGTCTAAAGATTCCGATCCAGATCCTTCTGCACAAGAACTCACTATCGAGGCATTAAGTGGAGATTGGGGCATTGATTCAAGCTCACAGTTAGGAAACTTAACAATAGATGGATCTGCCTCAACAGTTAGTATTTTTGAAACAGGATTTACAATTACTGGAGATTTGCAGGGATACGTGAGTGCTGGTACATTCACGGTAAATGAAGAGGGTGGATTTGAAAATGTTGAGGTAGAGGTGTCCTCTACATTAAATGTATCAAGTGCACCAACAGTAAGTTTAAACAGCGCACGTACCCAACTCACTGTAGAGTTTGAAACAACAGCCGCTAGAGTTTCTGGGTTAGGAAATTACACTTTGATCCTGGTTAAAATTTAGTTAGGGTAAATATTTGGTTCGGTAAGGGTGATTAGCGAAGGTTAATCACCCTTTCTATTCTTTGATAAATCACAAACATCAGTTTAAAATGGTATTTACCAACGTCCTTTGCAAAGACAAATATGTTTTTGTGACCATGCTAGGTTATTGGCTATTGGCTTTATGTTCTTGCTCTGAAATACAAGAAAATGAGTCGCTTAATATTCCTTTTGTGAAAGTACAAAAAGGAAATTTTGTCATGGGAGCGGACCTGGATCCCAAATACATTACCGCTGGTGAAGATGAGGGGTGGAGAAGTATCTTTATTCAAGATGAGTTTCCAGTAAGGGAGATCGATATCTCCTATGATTTTGAAATCTCCAAATTTGAAATCACCAATCTTCAATATGAACTATTTGCCCCTGAACACAGGGCAATGAGAGGAAGCTTTAAAGGCATCTCCGAAGAAGATAATGAAGCAATAGTTTATGTAAGCTGGGAAGATGCAAACGAGTATGCTAAGTGGCTTTCTGAGCAAGATAATAATTATACCTATCGCATGCCTACGGAAGCTGAATGGGAATATGTAGCAAGATCAGGAACAAGAACTCCTTACAGTAATGGTAACGCTTCAACTATTTATGAGAATAATCCTTTTTCGCAGGATGAACAAGAAGCAAAGAATTATCAGTGGCCTTATCCGTATACCTGGTCTAACGGTTGCCGCCGATGGACTACCTGGAAGACAGATGATTGTATAGGTGTGGAAGATGTATACCCGAGTGATGAGGAGATAAAAGATGTAGACCTTTATGTAGAAAGTGGCGAACCTAATTCCTTTGGAGTGTATGGAATGCACGGAGGAGTAGAGGAGTGGGTTTCAGATTGGTATGGATTATATGACCCTGAGTCGGTGGTTGATCCGGCAGGACCACAGCGAGGGACATTCAAAGTAACCAGAGGAGGTAGTCATAATGATCATATACAGCATGCGCGATCTGCCAACAGAATGAGCGCTGCAATCAATGACCAACATTACCTAATTGGAATACGTCTGGTGAGAACACCAAAGGAACAACTCATTAAGCACAACACGAATGAAGAAGAAGTAAGGCCATGGCAAGAGAATGTACTCCAAAGTGTGTTCACGTGGGGGAACGATTCCAGTGAGCCAATATTTGAGTTAATTTCTTTATATGAGTTAGTCCCAAAATTGGATGACGGGTCGCACTATGGTTCTAACGCACAATTAGAGCAGTTTGGGTTTGATCCTGAATCAAAAAGTGCATTGCTAACAGGTCCATTATATACACATAATCATTCCCCTACAATTGTCTGGTGTCCTAATGGAGATATGTTGATTTCCTGGTTTTCTGGAGAGAGTGAAGTGGGTCCAGAATTAACCCTACTGGCAAGCAGAGGAAAAAGACAAAGCGATGGAACTTTGAAATGGACCTATCCTTCTGAGTTCTTGAAGGCAGCAGATCGAAATATGCATAGTTCTAACATTATCATCTCTTCGTCAAAAGCTACCCAATCAGGTGTGCTTCATCAGATGGCGAGCATTGGCACTACGGGCAGATGGGATAAAATGGCAATGGGCTATAGAAAAAGTATTGACAATGGAGCCACCTGGTCCCCAGTTAGAATGATTTTAGAGCTAGATCATGGACATACTAAAGGGATGACCATGCAGGGGAATATGTTCGAAACACAAAAAGGTGATTTAGTTTTCGTGGCGGATGATGAAGGTGATAGTGTCAGCGCTACTGGAAGTTTGGTCGTTAGTTCTGACGGAGGCGAGTCCTGGCATAGACGAGGGCATTCGTCTAGTACACCAGGAGAAAAGAGAATTGCAGGACTTCATGCCGCAGTAGCTGAGATTGCCGATCAAAATGATGATGGAAATCCAGATTTATTAGCTATAGGTAGAGATAAAGGAGAGTATTATGATGGTATGGCTCCCATTAGTTTATCTATAGATGGGGGTAGCACCTGGAGTAGGAAGGCTTCCATTTTTCCTTCAATTAAAGGTGAGCAAAGGTTTGGCTTATTGCGGTTGCAATATGCAGCAACTGATTCAAAGCCATTGCTTTTTGTAGGTTTTGCCAATGAGGAGTTTGAAGCAAAGAATTCAGAGGCAGATCCAGATAAGGTAAAAGGACTTTTTGTTGCGCTTTCTTGGGATGAGGGAAAAACTTGGCCGGAGGAACATAGAAGAGTAATAAGTAATATTAATGGAGCTAATTCTAAACAGATTGGAGTAGCACCCTGGCAAAAAATCAATACACTAACTAAAAATCAAGGTCAGGAAATAGGCTATATGTCTATTATTCAAAGTCCTGATGGATTGATTTACCTGACCGATGGTAAGATGGTGTATACATTCAACCTTTCATGGATTTTGGAGTAACCTTTGGCATCCAATGAAGAGTTAGAAAAGAGAACTGGCAGGCTGTGAATTCGGTAGCCTATTGAATAGATGAGTGCCTTTAATTAAGTGTTATGAAGCTTTACTTGCTAAATGGTATCATAATGATTATCTCACTTTCGCTCTCAGCACAAGTGAATCAGTCATGGGGTAACCACATTCAGTGGAGCTTTGAAGGCAACAAGGGTGAAAGTTTCCGTAAAGCGGGTTATTTAACTTGGAGGCAGGGAGTAGAGGGTAAGGCAGCGTTTTTAGATGGGTATACTTCTACCATTATTTCCGAGCCAATTGATAGTGAGAAGTTAAGTAATGGATTTACCGTAAGCTCATGGGTAGCATTGCAAACCTATCCATGGAATTGGACTGCAATAATCAACCAGGGAACACCTTCAGCTCAAACTCCTGTTAAGAGCGATTTTGTCCATGACTTTTTCTTAGGAGTCAATGCCTATGGTTACATTGGTTTTAAACTGCAATTAAAAGATACGCTCATTCACCTGGTATCTCAAGAAAAGCTGCCCCTTCATTCATGGCAGCAAATTACAGCCACTTATCACTCAGATAAGGGCATACATCTTTATGTCAATGCCAACATGGTAGAGCATGTGGATGTCACTGGGGAACTCCCTAAATTTGAAAATGAAACATTATGGATAGGACGTAATCTTCAGGACCTGGGTCCGATAGGCTCCGAGCGCTCCGCGAGTTTTGAGATCGGATCCAAAATGATCATTCACGGGCTATTGGATGAGATATCCCTATATGCAGAAGCGCTTACTCAGCAGCAGATATCGTCCAGTTATGAGACCCAATTACCCACAAATAGGCAACCGCTCAACTATTATGCACTTCCGATACCCTCCAATGATTCTGTATTTCGTGCATATTATACGAGGTTAGAATACGCGCAAGAGTGGGAGCATACCTGGCGAGTCGGTGACCACCCGGATATAGTGGTGTCATTTGATCAATTACCTGTTAAGTATGTCTTTTGGCGTGGAACAGGCTATGGAGGTGTCTGGGTGAGCGAATCAGGAATATGGATGGCTGATCAGAGTTTGGAGCGGGCAGGCAAAGGGAAGTCACCACTTGGCTGTTCAGAACATATGTCAGACAAACAAACACGCTATTCTCAGGTAAAAATCATTGAGAAAACGGATGCAAGAATCGTGTTGCATTGGAGGTACGCATTGTCCGATATTTTATACAATGTTTATGGAGCTGAATCTACTACCGACTGGGGCGAGTGGGCAGAAGAATATTATTATATATATCCCGATGGTGTATCCACCAGATTCCAAAAGCTATGGTCAGATTACCTAAGTCACGAGTGGCAAGAGACCATCGTCATACACCAACCAGGCCAAAGGCCTGAAGACAACATCGAATCAGATGCGCTCACTCTTGCCAATGAAGCCGGAGAGCACATGACCTACTCCTGGAGTAATGGGGTACCCAAAACATTTGAAAATCCTGCCGATGTGAACGTTCAGTTGGTGAATATCAAGTCCAGATTTAAGCCCTTTATAATTTTTGAAAATGAAGTAAAAATCAAGCCATTTACTGGCGGGATTCGTCCTTCCATTTCTAGGTTTCCCTGGTGGAATCATTGGCCTGTTGCCCAATTGCCCAATGATGGACGACAGGCATTGGATGCTGACCGACCATCACACTCCTCTCTGTCACAGGGTATGGAGAATTCTCCAGTAATACATGCTCATGAAGATGGTACTTTTAGTGCCGTTTCTCTCACGGGTATGACCCAGCACTCTATAGAATGGCTTGTAAACCTCTCACGGTCCTGGAATCATGCCCCCAAGGTCAGTTCATATTCTGATAACGTGGATTCAGTCTACTATCAAAAGCATCAACGTGCATATGTGATTCAGTGTGCTTTACCAAAAAATAAAATAGAGGTCCGTATTACGGCGAGTGCAAAAAGCCCGCTTATCCATCCGGCTTTTGTTATTACCAACTGGAGGTCGGGGAATCATGTGTTTGACTTGAAGGTAAACGGTGACCTTTTGAAAAGATCAGAGTACCGGGTAGGGTACGAACAGGGGTCCGACCAATTGGTTATTTGGATGAACAAAGCCTTTTTTGAGATAGTCACTATTGAGTTTTCTTCTTCTTAGACACTCATAGTGATTTAAAAAATCACATTATGCGTAACATCAAAAACTGGAATCGACGAAATTTTTTAAGAGGACTTGCAGGAGTTCCGATCCTTCGTAGCTTAGGTGTTGGCGGATTGGAAATCCGAGATCGATCAGTTTTGGAAAATGACATTCTTGAAGTATTAGCTTCTAAAAATGGACAAGAAGAGCCAGCGTTGGAAGGAATGAAACAATCCATCCGCCTTGGAATCATAGGGGTTGGCGCCAGGGGCTCATCACTACTAAGAGCATGTGGGTTTGCTGGTAGTAATTGGCGCAGCCAAGAACAGGAGACCTTAAAATATCAGGCTTATAAGAATCAATATGATCTTAATGTAACAGTCACAGCCATCTGTGATGTGTTTGAATTGCATAGAGATCGTGCTGAAGAGATGGTATTAGATCCATTACATGGAAGTGGCCGTCTGAAAAATGCACCAAAGAAATATGAACATTATCAGGATCTGCTGTCTAGCGATCAAGTGGATGCTGTCATTATAGCTACTCCTGACCATTGGCATGCTCAGATGGTTTTGGATGCCGTAGAGTCAGGTAAGCATGTGTACTGTGAAAAGTGTCTAACCCGAACGGCAGAAGAAGCTGTAGCTGTTTTCGACAAAGTATCTAGTAGCGAAATAGTTTTCCAATTAGGTCATCAAAATAGGCAACATACTTCTGTGCAGCTGGCATATAAGATGTATCAGGAGGGAGCACTTGGTCAGGTAACAAGCATAGAGACCTATTCCAATCGAAATACAGACCATGGGGCATGGATAAGACATTTAAATAAGCCGGGGGATTTAAAGACTATAAACTGGAAGGCATTTTTGGGTAAGGCCAGCCCTGTGCCTTTTGATATTCGGCGTTTCTATAATTGGACCCATTACTGGGAGTATAGTACGGGGATGGTTGGCCAGTTGTTTTCACACGAGTTTGATATAGTCAATCAAATTACAAGACTCGGAATACCCGCTGAGGTAACGGCATCAGGAGGAATTTATCACTACCAGGATGATCGTGAAACACCAGATATCATCAATGCAGTTTTCAATTACCCAAAACAGAAGAAAATGATTACCTACGCTGGAAATCTCGCAAGTGGAGACGAAAGAAATACGATGTTTTTGGGAAATGAAGCTTCCATGAAATTGGGGCAATCGTTGTTGTTGACTTTTGATCGTAACTCAAAAAAATATGCAGATGAAGTACAGACTGGTCATAAGAACAAATTAGTGTCATCAGAAAATGAAATCGATGCTGTTTCGGGAGCTACCAGCTCCTATTATCAGAATCGCGGCCTTACACTCATGGACCTCAACGGTCGTGTAATGGATGCCACGCATTTACACCTTTTTGATTGGTTGTATCATATTCGAAATGGTGGTCTTACAAGTTGTAATATTATGGAAGCATTCCAGGAGGGAATTACCTGTCATATGGCTACTCAGTCACTTCGAGAAAATCGTAAGGTTTACTGGGACCCCAAAGACAGGGAAATAGTATAGAAAAGTTATATTGTAGTTTATTAACTGTCAATTTAACGATCATTGATTGAGGTTGAATTAGCCTATATAAAAAATGAAGCATGTAAAAGCCCACATAGTCGTCCCCGAAACTTCATCTTTTGGTTTGAAAAAGACGATGCTGTCCCCAGAGACATACAAAATTCATTCTCACAAAAATTTTGAGCTCAACTACATTGTTAATGGATCAGGAACACGGATTGTTGGTGATAATATTGAAAGTTTCTCCCGTGGTGACTTGGTGTTGCTTGGCCCAGATCTACCACATTGTTGGGAGGTAAAGAGCGTTAGGAAGGGACTGAACCCCGAATGCATCACTATTCATTTTCAAGAAGATTTCATTGGCCAAAACATCATGAAGTCTCCCGAACTTAAGCCGGTAATTGGGCTATTGAATGACTCTTATTCTGGCATTCAGTTTTCAGGGGAGTTTGCCACTAAGGTAGGTCACATTATGTATAAAATGACAGATGCTACCAATCTCAGACGCCTGATTTATCTGTTCGAAATTTTTGAAATACTGATTGGGGCCAGAGAATGGAAGGTTCTTGCCAGACCTGGCTTTTTTGAAGATACCAAGAGAACTCAAAGTGATAAACTGAATAAAGTCTTTCAGTTTATAATGGTCAATTTCACTGAAAAAGTGTATTTGAAAGATGTAGCTGAAATCTGCCATATGTCACCAAGTGCTTTTTGCAGGTTTTTTGAAAGTGCCACTGGAACCACGCTATTCAATTATCTAAAAGGTGTTAGGATTGGTTATGCCTGTAAGCTGCTTCAGGACTCTGAGTATTCCATTACAAGTGTTTGCTATCAGTCAGGTTATAACAATCTGGCACACTTTAATAATCAGTTTAAGGAAATCTGCGGGGTGTCTCCAGGTAAATACAGGAAGAACCTAAAAAATCTTGAAAACCAAAGTAACGAGCGTGTTTAAGCTGACATATTATTAGGCATGTCGTACTTGTACCCTTATCCGGCCGATAGATTCATCAACGATTTTGCCAAAATAGTCAATATACTATACTTTATCTGCAAAATCGGCCAATCCACTCTTCTAAAACGCAACTAAATTTAATTATTCATTTTAAACCGAAGTTCGTCTATGAATGAGCTTTATAAATAATTAACGAGTGGAACATATCAAGAACAGATTACTAATAGTTTGTACACTGATTGCAATTGGGAGTGTGGACGCGCAGCAATTAAAGGAGGTACAAGGAGCTGAACAGGCAGTTGCATACCATCAGCAAGGCCGTTTTGCAGGTTGGCCGGCCAATAATGGTGCATGGATTTTTGATGGAGATAATATTTTGGTTGGCTTTACAGAGGCGGAGTATGTACTTCAAGAGGGGCATAATCTGGGTGAAGATCAAACAAGTTGGTTGTCACGTAGTAATGATGGAGGCCTCACCTGGAAAGCATGGAACCCAAAAAACTATGTAGGTGATTTTGGAGATCAACCAGAACTGACTGATCTCAAAAAGGAGGTTGATTTCACGCAAAATGGTTTTGCAATGCGGGTAGTAGGTACTGCATATCACGGAGCGGAAGACCCAAGAGGACATTTTTTTTATACGACGAATCGTGGTAAGAAATGGAGAGGACCTCACACCTTTGGAGATTTTCAGAATCATCCAGAGCTCAAAAAATATTGGGATGAAGTTGAGATTACTCCACGGACTGATTACATCATTCTGGGTAAAAAGGAGTGCATTATTTTTATGTCTGCCAGGCCTAAAGGCAAATTTGCCAAGGATCGGTTGTTCTGTATCAAAACTACAGATGGAGGGAAAACCTTTCAGTTTCACGGTTGGGTGGTGAAGCCCTTCCATGCTGATGAAGTAGCGAGTGCAGTTAAGGTGCCACTCTATGATGATGAATCCTTAAACCCATGGTCTACACAATGTCGTGCAGTAATGTCTGAATCGTTTTTGCTTTCTGATGGGAAGATGCTTACAGTTATGCGCAGAAAGTATTCTGGAAAAGGAGTAAAAAGTAGAAATTGGGTAGACGCCTATGCTTCAACTGATGGAGGGAAGACATGGACATTTCAATCACAAGTGGGCGATGCTGGAAGTGGTAATGGGAATCCGCCTGCTTTGGCACTAATGCAAGATGGCAGGCTGTGTGCTGTCTATGGTGAGCGCGACGAAGGAACGATACAAATTGCATATAGTTCAGACGAAGGACGTACCTGGAGCGAGCCTCAGATTTTGTACGATGCTTTCTGGTCTGAGGATATGGAATTAAATGATTTGGGCTATCCGCGTGTCATTACCAGATCAGATGGTAAAATGGTGGCTATATTTTATTATTCTACCAAGGAGCGACAAGGACAAATCCATGCAACAATATGGGACCCGAAAACCAACTGAATTGCTTCAAAGGATAAATTGATAGTAATAGCTAAGAGTTTTTTATGATATGATACAGCTGATGTTATCTAAGATAAACCCCTTCACTGTCATCGGGTTTATAATCTGTTCGTTTTCACTATCCGCACAGGAGAATATTCGGCTTACATTCGGGTCTTCTGAGGCACTCGATAGCGTGAAGATCACAAATTTAACAAATGGGTATTCAAAGGTTATTGAGTCGGATTATTATGATATCATTTTTGAGACAGATTCACCAGACACGTTGTCTGAGCAAGTTTTGTCATCAAGGGTATATTTAGAGTCCTACTTATATCCGAACCCATTTAGTAAATCCACAAGCTTTGAGTGGGTTAGTGAGGTCTCCGGACCAATTAGTCTAGCTGTTTTTGACCTTTCCGGCAGACAACTAATCAGGAGAACACAGTATGCATCTAAGGGGAAGAATACGTTTCAAATAGAGGTTGGATTGGTAGGTATTTATCTGTTGAAAGTAACAAACGGACTGTCTGTTAAGACTTATCGGATGCAGTGTACCCAAGGAAGTGGAGAGGTGGCAGACATTACTTATTTTGGGTTACAAGCTGTTGAGGTCGACGATACCACAACAGGTCTTCAGGCAAAAACAATCCATCGAGCAACTAGTAACGAATTGGAAATGACTATTGGAGACATACTCCATTTTAACGCTTATTCTGGCTTACATATAGACACGGAGTATGATATCCTTTACAGGAGTAAAAATTATTCTTTTGAGTTTGAAGACCGACACTTTGCCTTTAGCAATGTCGATTTTCAATCACATATACCAGGCTTGGTCAATGCTTGGTTTACAGTTACAGACAGGCACAAAGGAGGAGTAGACTTTTTAGATGGTGAGGACTTTGTTGTTTACGAAAATGGCGAACCTGCCTCTCCGGAAGCTACTTTTCTAAGCATCAAGAAGACAAACCAATCATCCACTTTTATCAATACTGTTTTACTTATTGATAGAGGTCAAAATACTACGGACCATCTCCAGTCTTTCCAAAGGGCAGCCAATCACTTGGTAGACATAATGGCAGTCAATCAGCAAATAGCTATTTATGCTTATGCGGATTCTGCAGAATTAGTTAATCACTTCATGGACAATAAACTTAATCTCGAGTATTATATCAGCAGAATTGAACCACAAAATGAAGGGAAATCTAATTTAGCCGTGTCACTGCCTCTCGCTCTTAATAGTTGGCAGGACGAACATGCTCCTTTGAGCGTATCACAGGGCGCTGTAATAGTGTTTTCAGCTGGCAGCAGTGAGCAGGCCAGTAGTGAGTGGCTGGAGGAAGTTATTAATGAACGTGGTGATAAATGGGTGTACTTAATTAGTATGGATAGTATAGCTGATAGTTTCACCAAACCTAAACTGGTCAGCCCTGAGAGGTTCATCCCTATCAGCGACGATAGCGAGCTGGAAAGTGCCATCAATAGGATTCAAGCAGACATTGTCAAACGCTCTTATAGCATTTATAACCTTAGGTATCAATCGTTACACAGGGAGGGTGAACAAAATGTTTCATTAGCCATAAACGGAAACACCAATAGTGAAGTTAATGGGACATTTACAGAATCTTATGATGCAAATGGTTTCACTGACACACAACCGGGTGTATTCCTAAATGCCGTGGATACGGCTATTTATGGAGTAGATACGATACACTGTTTTGTACGCCGGCCTTATTTCTATTTTACTGATGATCCCACCTTTCAAGATTTCTATTCAAAGGATAACCTTACTTTGAATCCATCTACTTATCAGGGAGCCAATGCACCTCAATATACTTGGGAATTGAGTAGCGAAAAGGCGTTTAATATCGAGGTGCTTCCTAATAAAAAGATCGCTCTGGTACCCTCTAGCATGCAACGTGACACGGCACTGCTCACCCTGAGAGATGTCGGAAATAACTTTGAAAAGAACATTACCCTCATCATGGATCCACCTGAGTTTTTTGAAGAAATGGGAATAGTTTTGACTGAATTTTCAGATGGTCGTTTGGACGAAATATCTGGTATTGCTGCAAGTGTTAGATATCCAAACCACTTTTGGGTACATAATGATAGTGGAGATGATGCCAATGTGTACCTGGTGAATGAAAATGGACAAACTGTAGCTAGAATAACCATTGACAACATTACAAGCAGAGACTGGGAGGACATCACATTAGGGCCTGGGCCTGATCAGGAACTGTCCTACCTGTACGTTGCCGACATTGGAGATAATGGCGCGGATAACAAGTACAAGTACATTTACCGGGTTGCTGAGCCAGCTGTTGATATCACCAGTTTAAATCAAAATCTCAGTTTGGCCAAAAGTGAGGTTTCTTCATTCACATTTACCTACGCAGATGGACCCAGGGATGCCGAAATTCTAATGATAGACCCTGAGACCAGAGAATTGTATCTTGTCACAAAACGGGAGACTCATGTGCAGATTTATTCCATGCCATTCCCTCAACCTACGGAAGACACACTAAATCTTATCAAGTCCAACGTTACCCTACCATTTCGATTGACGAATGGAGGCGATATCTCACCTGATGGATCCGAAATACTTATAAAAAACAAGGACAATGTGTTCTATTGGAAACGTGGTGAAGGTGAATCAGTTATAGATGCTCTAGCACGTTCTGTTACCTCTTTACCTTATGTTGAGGAGCCCCAGGGGGAGGCAATTACCTGGCTCCGTGATGGCTCGGGGTATGTGACGATTAGTGAGCGAGAGCCCATTTTATACTTGTACAAACGTTAAGCAAATGGTTAAACAGGTAAATCATATACCGTCCTTTTTAATAGTCTTATTGTTGACAACTTCTTTGCTGGAAGTTCAAGGACAAAGTCATCCGAATGTGGTATTTATATTGATTGATGACTTGGGATGGAAGGATTTAGGCTGCTATGGAAGCACATTCTATGATACCCCCAATATTGATCAGTTAAGCAGAGAAGGGATGCTTTTTACCAATGCGTATTCCGCAAGTCCTGTCTGCTCGCCTTCCAGAGCAAGTATTCTCACAGGAAAGAATCCGGTAAATCTGGGGTTTACCGGACATATTACCGCAATCGGACGGCACAGGTATCCTGAAAAAGGAAGAATTGTTCCTCCGGATGATTATATGCATGTGTCTTTGGAAGAGACAATGATTCCAGAAATGCTGCAAGGGTTAGGGTATGCTTCCGCAAGCATAGGTAAATGGCATGTGGGTGATAATGAGAAGTATTTCCCAACTCATCAGGGTTTTGATACCAATATTGCAGGTTATGAGCATGGCAGCCCGCCCACATATTGGGGTCCCTACCAATCTGAAAAAACATGGAATCCTGTGATCAAAAACCTCTCCCCGAGAGATTCAGGAGAATACCTAACTGATAGACTCACAAATGAAGCAATCCGATTCATAAGTGATAATAAGGAACGTCCCTTTTTCTTATACCTTTCCCATTATGCCGTACATCTTCCATTAGAAGCACCCGATACTTTGGTAGCAAAGTATAAGCATAGAATAGAGGGTCAAGATGAACAAAAGAACGCCATTTATGGCGCCATGGTGGAAAACATGGATTGGAATGTGGGCCGTGTTTTAGAAAGCATTTCTACTATGGGGTTATCGAACAATACCATTGTTATTCTCAGTAGTGATAATGGAGGCGAAGGGAAAGTAACCAATAACAAACCTCTTAGAGAAGGCAAAGGCTATCTTTATGAGGGGGGGATAAGAATACCCATGATTGTGAAATGGCCTGGAGAAGTGGAGGAATCTACATCAACTGATGAGCTAGTCATCACTGATGATATACTGCCTACAATAGCTGAAATGGTAGGTGCGAGTGCAGGCCAGGTAGATGGGGTCTCACTTATTCCTGTTTTAAAAAACATTGGGTCCTTAAATCGAAAAACACTTCACTGGTATTATCCTCATTACAGTCCTCAGGCAAAGATGCCAGGGTATGCTATCCGCAAGGGCAATTTTAAACTAATAGGGCATTATGACCCCCCGTCAATAGAATTATTTGATTTAAGTAAAGACTTAGGTGAAACTACGGACCTAAGTTCAAAAAAACAGAAATTGGTTAACGAGCTGAAGGAAGAATTTCATTCCTGGTTATATGGATTTGATCCCATTCTTCATTCTAACAATCTTAATTATGAAAACAGATAATATATCCCTCCCTTGTACTCGAGTTGCTTTCGTATTATTCCTTTTGATCTTCGGTTCTGGTTGTATAAACCAACAAACAAAGAACAAAGTACACAAAACGGAAAATGTAATAGTAGTGGTTATAGATGGCCCGCGTTACTCTGAAACGTGGGGAGACCCTAATCATACTTATTTACCACGATTGGCCAATGACCTTGCACCTCATGGAGTCTATTACACTGAGTTTTATAACAATGGCCCAACCTACACAAATGCCGGGCATTCAGCCATCACTACGGGTAATTATCAGGAAATTGATAACAGCGGAAAAGAGTTGGCACAAAATCCGTCTTTTTTTCAGTACTGGCTTAAAAATTCACGGGAGAGTGAATTCAAGGCATGGGTGGTAACCAGCAAAGACAAACTCGAGATATTATCGGATTGCCAGGATAGTGCATGGCAGGGTACTTACAACCCCTCTGTGAACTCTGGGGTAGGCGGTCTTGGTGTAGGTAGTGGTTATCGCCATGACAGTGCTACCATGGAAAGAGTACTGGACGTAATGGCTACTCACCACCCTAAATTAATGCTCGTGAATTTCCGTGAACCGGATAGGTCCGGTCATAAAAAGAACTGGGAGGGCTACCTTCAGGGGATCAGAGATACTGACCAGTATGTCTACGAATTGTACCAATTCATCCAACAAGACAGCATATACGCTGGTAAAACGTCACTTTTTATTACCAATGATCATGGTAGACATCTCGATGATGTCAAAAATGGTTTTTTCTCCCATGGGTGCAGTTGTGATGGATGCCGACATATCAACCTTTTCGCATTTGGGCCAGATTTTAAACAAGGGCACATAGAAAAAATGAAAAGGGAACAAATAGATATCCCGGCGACAATTGCCTATTTATTAGGCTTTGACATGCCCACTGGTCAGGGCGATGTGATGTCAGAGTTATTCCAATGATTTTGTCACCAGACCCAAAGAATATGAAATCCACAAAAAATCGACTACTAAGCCTCTCGGTACTATGGCTTCTGCTACAGTATGGCACTACAATAGCACAACCTCAGTACAACTCTTTAGGCATCTGGAGTGAGACAGCAGCAAATACATGGTATAGCAGTCAGCCCTGGTTAGTAGGCATGAATTACACTCCGGCTTATGCAATCAATCAATTAGAGATGTGGCAAGCTGAAACCTTCGATCTCCAGGCGATCGAGAAGGAATTGCAGTGGGCAGAGAAGCTGGGTTTTAATACTGCGCGGGTTTTTTTGCATGATCTGCTATGGGAACAAGATAGAGAATCGTTCTTAAAACGGATAGATGCTTTTTTAAACGTAGCAGATAAGCATGGCATTAAAGTAATGCTGGTACTATTCGACTCTGTGTGGGATCCAAAACCACAATTGGGCACTCAGCGAATGCCTAAAAAGGGAGTCCACAACTCCGGGTGGGTACAGAGTCCAGGACTTGCCGCATTAATGGATACTGTCAACTCCTATCCCAGGTTGGAGCATTATGTGAAAGGAATAGTAGGTCGCTTTGCGCATGATTCAAGAGTGTTGGTTTGGGATTTGGTCAATGAAGCTGACAACAGAAACCGAAGCAGCTATGTAGCCCAGGAACCAGACAATAAGATGGAATATGGACTGTCTTTACTGAAAGCCTCTTTTCGCTGGGCACGCGAGATGTTGCCATCTCAGCCCATTACATCAGGCATATGGCTTGGTGATTGGAGCAGTGAAGAGCGCATGACTAAGATGGATCTGTTTTTGGTTCAAAACTCTGATGTGATTTCCTTTCATAGCTATCATGGCCCTGAAGAGTACGAACAGCGGGTAACCTATCTACAGCGATACAATAGGCCACTTTTGTGTACAGAATATATGGCCAGGCCTAGAAACAGCACATTCGAGTACATTTTGCCTATAGCCAAAAAGCACAAGGTAGCCTCTTATAACTGGGGGTTTGTAAATGGGAAAACCAATACGATCTACCCATGGGACTCGTGGGAAAAACCTTACGAACAGGAGCCTGATCCTTGGTTTCATGACATTTTTAAAGCTAACGGAGAGCCATACAGTAAAAAGGAGGTTCAGTTTATAGAACAAATAATTCAATCCGGGAAATAGCTATCACATTAATTTAATTCAAAGGAGATGAATAGTTATTATTCCTTTTTATTCGTCATTGTTTTGGGTCTAATCCAATCCGTTGGTCAGGCTCAATCCGATAAACCTAATGTCATCTTTATTTTAGCCGATGACCTTGGTTATGGTGAATTGGGTTGCTTTGGAAATTCCTTTAATGAAACACCAAACCTGGATCAGTTAGCTATGGACGGTACGAGGTTCACCCAGGCTTATGCCTCAGCTCCAGTTTGCTCACCATACCGAGCAGCATTCATGACTGGTCAATATCCAGTCAGAATCGGGATCAATGATTACTTAAGATCCTGGACGGCGAGTCCACTTGATACAGCTCACTATACGTTGGCCGAAGCATTGCGATCAAATGGTTACCATACCGGTATAATCGGGAAATGGCATCTGACCGGATACCTGGCAGCAGATGCGCCCGTAGAAATAGGGCCAGCGCTTCATGGTTTTGAAGAGGTCATTTCCTCTGAAACCACAGGAATCGCCAATGGCAGTTACTTCCACCCGTATCATTTCAATCCAGACCTGCCCAAGATGCTTGAAGAACCAAAGGAATTCCTAATAGATCGGATGAATCAGGAGGCTCTTGGGTTTATAGAACGTAATAAGGATCAGCCCTTCTTTTTGTACCTAAGCCATTATGCTGTGCATACCATGCTCCATGGTGAACCTGAATGGGTAAACCATTTTAGGAGTAAAGATGAATGTGGATCGAGTCCTCCATCGAAGAAAAATGAAAAGAACGACCCTTATGAAAAACGACCTGCTGACTACATGGCCAGTCAAAACAATCCTCATCTGGCAGCACAACTGAAGGTAATTGATGAAGGTGTGGATATGATCCGCACCCGGCTGGATGAATTGGGTTTAGCGGAAAATACGATCATTATTTTCACTAGTGACAATGGCGGTGAATCTCGTGTTACTTCAAATCAGCCTCTGAGAGCTGGAAAGAGCACTACATACGAGGGAGGAATTCGGGTGCCACTGGTCATTTATAATCCTCAAAGCGATGTGCAGCTTCGCACCTCATCGTTCATCACTTCAAATTTCGACTTCTACCCTACAATTTGTGAAATGACAGGTACGTCACTTTCCAAGCACCAATTGCTTGATGGTATATCTCTTGTCAAAACTCTGGAGGACAGCACGGTTGACATAATCAGACCACTCTATTGGTATTATCCTCTTGATAAAAGGCATTTTTTGGGTGGTCGTTCCTCAGGAGCAATGCGAAGAGGCAAGTGGAAATTGATTTCATTTTTTGATACCGGCGAATCAGAACTGTACAATCTGGAAACTGACTTGGCTGAAATCAATGACTTAAGCAAAGAGGAGCCTGAGATATTGGTAGACATGCTGGGGGCCTATGATAAATGGTTAATGTCTACGAAAGCAAGTATTGAATGATATTGATAATAAAAGAGATTAACGATATTCTATGCAAACAAGAAAACTGTGTTTAGGGATTGATTTTGGAACGGACTCTGTTCGTTGTGCGATCATTGACGCAACCAATGGTGAGGTAGTGTCATCACATGTGGATCACTATAGGAGGTGGGCCACTCAGGAGTTTTGTCATGCACCTTCCAATCAGTTCAGACAACACCCATTGGACCACCTGGAAAGTCTGGAGAACGCAGTGGTTGGTGCTATAACTGAAGGTAGTGTATCCTCTAGAGATATTCTGGCCATATGTGTGGACACTACTGGTTCTTCACCTCTGGCATTGAATGCAGAAGGAGTGCCTTTAGCGATGTTGCCTGAGTTTGAAGCTAACCCAAACGCCATGATGATTCTCTGGAAAGATCACACAGCTATTGCAGAGGCAGATGAGATCAATCGTGTTGCTCGTCGGTATGAATTAGATTATACCATCTATTCTGGGGGAAGTTATTCTTCAGAGTGGTTTTGGGCTAAAATCTTGCACATTGGCCGAAAAGATACCTATGTGAGAGATGCTTCTTATACGTGGTTAGAGCACTGTGATTGGATGACCATGGAGCTGACTGGCAATAAAGACTTTTCTAATTTCAAAGGAAGTAGGTGTGCGGCAGGTCATAAGGCTATGTGGCATGAAAGCTGGGATGGCTTTCCGAGCGATGATTTCTTCCATGAGTTAGACCCATACCTGGTTCAGGTAAAGTCAAATTTATTTCAAACTACTCATACTTCAGAACAAATTGCGGGACACTTAAATGAATATTGGGCTAATAAATTGGGGTTGCAAACGGGAATACCAGTTTGTGTAGGTCTTCTGGACGCACATGCAGAGGCCATTGGAGCCGGTGTTGCAGAGGGGGTACTGGTCAAAGTAATGGGGACATCCACTTGTGACATGACCATAGCTACCAATAACTCAATTCTAGATAAGCCGATATCTGGAATTTGTGGTCAGGTAAACGGCTCTATTATCCCTGGAAGCATAGGAATCGAGGCGGGTCAATCTGCGTTTGGAGATCTGTTGAAATGGTTTAATGAGTTGGTTCTTTGGCCAGTTAAGCATACACTTAGTGCTGTCAAGTGGATGGAGCCAGACCAAATTGAGCGACTTCAAAAAGAGCTAGTTGACCTGACATTTATACACTTAGAAAAACATGCAGAACGTATCGACCCCAAAGAAAGCTTACCTGTTGCAGTCGACTGGATTAACGGTAGACGAACACCTGATACGAATTATTCATTGAGAGCAGCGATAATGGGATTATCCCTTGGGAATACTGCTCCTTACATTTACAGAGCCTTGATTGAAGCCATGTGTTTTGGAGCAAAGGAGATTGTTGAGAGATTGAAAGATGAGGGCGTACGGATTGATACGGTTTTGGGGGTAGGAGGAATTTCTAAGAAATCTCCATTTATAATGCAGACCTTGGCTAATGTGCTCAATATGCCTATAAAAATTCGCGATTCTGATCATACAGCCGCTTTAGGTTCTGCAATACTTGCATCCATTGCTGCAGGATTATACCCGGATACGTTAGCTGCTCAAGAGAGAATGCTTAAACCCATTGTTAAAATATATTATCCAGAAGATGAAATGGTGAAGTACTATAAAAACAGACACGGAGACTATTTGAGACTCGGGTTGTTTGTAGAAAATATGAAATAGAGACTCTAACAGGGTGGCAGTTAAAGCATCCCTTTTATATATGTTTCTGATTTCTCATATTCGATCAAAAGTCACTCGTTCCCATATGGACGGAGGCTTTACTTTTTTATGGAAGCAGGTATCGTCAACGGTACGTTTGGAAATTCTACCCCGATCAGAATCAGCGATACCAAAAACGTATGTTCCCAGTCGTTTTCTAGTTGGGAAAACAGGTTTGATTGATTAGTCCCTTTCTCCTAATAAACTGTACCCCTTGATCTGTCATTTTGAGATCATTTTTGACTGATGAAGTTATTAGGTTATTCTCTCGGATTCGGACTGTTTTTGATCAGTTGCCTGGTTTACGCCCAGTCTGCTGCTTTAATAGACCGATTGTCGTACTCAAATGTTTGGTTTCAATCGGAAGCCGAAAGTGGTAAACTTACTGGAAGTACTTCGGAAGTGTCATATGGTTGTGAAAATGCCAGTGGAGGTGGGTTTGTAAAACTTGGTTCTGAAGGGGCGAACATCCTAGAATTTAATGATGTGGATGTCGACAAGTCTGGAATTTTTGAACTTAGGCTGGACTATTTTAATCATTCGACCAATTCTCTAAAGGTTTCAGTCAACGATAGTTCATTTACGCTTGATTTTCCTTCTGCAAATTGGTGCTATCAGGGTTCTGCTCACGAAATATCCATACAGATTCCTCTGAAGGCTGGCCTTAATGTTCTCCAGTTTTCACCAATAGAGGGAAGTAATTCGCCGTTTTTGGATAAACTAATTATTGTTGAAGCAGAGCTACCATCAATAGAGATCCTTCCTCGCTGGATTCGCCTTACTCCAGGGGATTCACAGGTGCTGACATTCAGGACCAATTCTATTGTTATGGAAGAGTTGTCTTTTGAACTGGAAGTTAGTGGGATTGACAAGAACTCGTTTGAACTGCTATCTACGACGATCAGAATTCCAGCTGGACAACGTGAGGCAACTACCACATTTGTGAGCACAGGTTCTGGATCAGCGGAAGGCGTTATGCGTTTGACAAACCGCTCGGAAGGACTGAGTCAAACGGTTCCAAAGTCCGTCCCAATTTATGTGGTATCAGGGCCTGGTACATTTTACGTTAGCCAAAATGGAAATGATACATTAAATGGCCTAAGTCCGGAGGCCCCACTTCGCTCCTTGGAGATGATAAGTGAGTTAAGGTTTTTACCTGGAGATTCCATATTGTTCAAGGGTGGTGATACGTTCATTGGCCAATTGAGGGTCAATAGCTCCGGTTCTGCAGAGGTGCCAATCATTTATGGCAGATATGGTAGTGGCCCAAAACCCATTATTGATGGTGCTCGGGCAGAAGGAGGCGCTTATACAAGTGCTATCTTGATCCGGAATCAGGAAGGTATAGTCATGGAAGGACTGTCTATCACGAACGATCGACGCTTCACAAGACAGGGTGAAAATGATCAGGAGGGATATGGAATTTTTGTTCACAATGATGGAGATAAAATAATGCGCAACTTCCGTTTCAGGGATTTGACGATAAAAGAAATCTTTGCGATAAGTACCAATGGATTGGACTTTGACGCATTGACAGTCGCTGGAATTTATCTCCGAAGCGAGAAGAATTCAACCAGAGGAAAAGAGAAACATATCCGGGATGTGATTGTGGAAAATTGCTACATTACGCACACAGGAAAGTTTGGCATATGGTCTCAACATGCAGGGGGCGACCCTGGGATAGGAAATGATAGCCTAAATCGAAACATGGACTTCATTTTTCGAGACAATCACACATTTGAAACCGGCGGGTCAGGGATCACTCCAGGTAGAACTTACAATTGTCTGGTAGAGGGTAATACCTTTGAATACCCTGGATCTGATGTAGACCCCCGAATGGCTGCCAGGGGCAGCGGGGCTTGGTTTTTCGGCTGTAGAAATGTCGTAGCCCAATATAACAAATCTCTGCATATCAGAGGGCCCAAAGACTCTTATGGTATGCACATAGACTTTGGAAACAAATATGTGATCCTTCAATACAACTATAGTGAGGATAGTGAGGGTGGATTTGTGGAGATTCTGGGTAACAATACCTACGCCACCTATCGATACAATGTCAGTGTAAATGACGGGCTCAGGGAAGATGCGCGTACCTTTTGGATTTCTTCTTTTGCAGGGCAAAATCGCATCGCATCTGATAGCAATTACATCTACAATAATTCAATATACTTAGGGGATAACCTCGATACTGATATATTCTTGCAAGGAGCCAATACCTTTATCTTCAACAATATTTTGTATGCTGCCTCAGGGGCAGAGATAGGTCAGGAAACCACTTTCAAGCAAATGGGGGGACAGGTCTACATAAAAGCAAATCTGTATCATGGGCGTATTGCTGATCGTTTGACGGGAAAGGACAATCAGGCCATTTTTGAAAATCCAGGATATACAGAGCCTGGGGCCTTGTATGCGAAAGGCTATCACTTGGTAAAAGGTAGCCCAGCGGAAAAGAAGTCGGTGAATGTTTTTGGTGAACCCGTATTTCCGATGGCGGGAAAGAGGATTTTTGAAAATATTACTGAAAAGGTGTCATTTGACTACTTTGGGAATCCCGTGAACTTATCCGAACCGACGAGCCTGGGAGCCTCTAACGGTGAAGGCTTTGCGTATGTTATGAACCTCTCTTCTAAGGAACAGGCGTTGCGACTTTATCCAAATCCAGCGACAGTTCAGTGTCACATCGATCATCCAGACTTACCCCTACTTAAGTTAGAAGTGTATAACGTTTCTGGTAAACTGGTGAAAGCCACCTACAACTCGCAAACGTCCATGCTAGATTGCTCAGGAATGAAACCCGGGCATTATATAGTAAGAGCAATCACCATATCTGGTAGGGTTTTTAATCAAAGACTAATTAAAGTTGAGTCAAACGATGTAGATTGATACTATGAGTAATTGATCTTATAAATGGAATGAAGATAAGTTGTTTGTGATAGATGCAGATTTGTTACTAGCCAAACATTTGACCAAAATACACCATTGTAATGATCAATACGTCCCCGCACTTTAATACCCGAAGTAGGACTTTTGTTAAAAAAAAGATGCGCTTTCTATTCGTACTTACATTTCTAATTTGGCACTATTACTCATATTGCACGGACTATTATATCCATAGTGAAGCAGGATCTGATAGGAATCCTGGAACCGAAGGTGCTCCATGGCAAACGCTTTCAAACCTGCAAGACCTATCTCTGAATCCGGGAGATAACATAATGCTGGCCGCAGGACAGATGTATCATGGAGCAATCGTACTAAAGGATATGCATGGAAATGCCAATGCTCCGATACGATTGACCAGTTATTTTCCTGAGAAAACGGCAGACTCATTAGCCACAGTAGATGCCCTGTCGTTTTCTAATGGAATTCACCTAATTAATTGTAGCTACATCCTTGTAGAATCTCTTCGAGTTCAAGCCGATGGGGGAAGAGGTAACGATGAGGGAATGCGATGTGGTATTAAGGTAGAAGCAACAGGAGCTCAATCGACAAGTCACATTAAAATGCGTAATTTGCACATAAGGAACATCTTTTATCACAACCCAGGATTGAAGAGAGGAAAAAAGGAAGTACAAACAGCTAATGGCACACAAGCCTACGGTTGGGGAATAAGGGTTATTAGCAACAAAGAAGGAGCCTCGATTGCACATGTCGCAATCGAAGGATGCGTTGTAGAGAATGTAGCCCATACTGGTATAAAATTTACTGGAGGTAAAGAAAAAATCCGTGATGTCCAAGTGACCAATTGCAGTGTGAAAAGGGTCGGCGGACCTGGCTTGCAGTTTAGCCTTGTAGAGGATTTGTACGTGGCAAGAAACTACGTGAGTCATTCAGGAAATAGTGAGGATGGTAGGATGTGGGGGCGCGGTAGTGGTCTATGGACTTGGGGCACTCACACTGCTCTCATAGAACATAACCATCTAATGTACGCCCAGGGTCCTGGTGATTCAGCTGGAGCTCACATTGACTTCAATTGTAAAGATGTTATTCTCCAATATAATTTCAGTGCTTTCAATGCCGGTGGTTTCTGTGAAGTTCTTGGGAATAATCGAAACTGTGCGTACAGGTACAATATTAGTTTTAATGATGGCAGTCGGCAAAAAGGAATAGATGGAGCCTTTCAGGATGGTAAAATATTTTGGTTGAGTGGTTATGTAGGTAATAATCAGGAACGTGTAGGCCCATATAATACCTACTTCTACAATAACACAATTTATTTGAGCGATTCAATCGAATCTAAGATAGCCATCAGTCCTACAGCCTCAGGGATACTTATTGCCAACAACATATTTTATGTTGGTAAATCCAGATTGGTCATGGATGATCAAAGTAAGTGGAATTCAAGTACACACAATGAAGGTAATTCAGTGATCTTCAGTAACAACCTTTACCAGCAAGCAGATAGTTGGCCATCGACAGCCCCTATTCAGGATTCTGAACCAATTATTGATGCAGATATGTTTGGTATTGTGAGCACACGGCTGAATTCCTTTATACCTAAAAAAGGGGCTAAGATTTCAAATAAGGGTATCGAAATACATCGAATTCCGGGGGACGCCATAGGCTTGAAGGATGGCCTTAATGTATCACAGGATATTTTGGGTAATCCAATAGACAACCTCCCTGATATAGGAGCTATTGAATGGCAGGAGTCTTTTTCTGAATGATCTGTCCCCCATAGTGACCAGAGCGTGACCCCTGCTACATGCCTACTACTTTATTTTTGACCGGAATTGTAGACTTATTTTTCATCCGACAGATTAATTTATCAGCAAGCACCAAACATGAAAAACTTATCACTTTTTGTTTTATTTACAATCGCATTATTTTTTTACTCATGTAGTAATCAACCTAGTTCTCCCACCAGGGAATCTAGCTCTCCTGATTTACCCAATATTGTTATTTTTTATGTGGATGATCTTGGATACGGAGATCTGGGATGTTACGGTGCTCAGGGGGTCAAAACCCCAGCGGTAGACCGGTTGGCAACTAATGGTATTCAGTTCACAGATGCACACTCTACGGCGGCCACTTGTACACCTTCTCGGTATTCTTTACTCACAGGAGAATATGCCTTCAGAAGCAATGCAGCTATCCTGCCGGGGGATGCACCACTATTAATAAATATGGATAGACCCACACTCCCTGCTATGCTACAACAAGCAGGGTATCGTACTGCAGTAGTTGGAAAATGGCACCTTGGTTTGGGTTTAGGAGATGTGGACTGGAACGATCAGGTAAAACCAGGACCTCTCGAAGTAGGTTTTGATTACAGTTTCCTGCTTCCAGCTACAGGAGATCGGGTTCCTACAGTGTATTTGGAAAACCACAGGGTAGTTAATCTGTCTTCGAATGATCCCCTGGTAGTGAGTTACGAAGAAAAGGTGGGTGATCGACCAACAGGACTTGAACGTCCGGATCTGCTCCGGGTGAAAGCGGATACTCAGCATAGTCAGACGATTATAAATGGCGTGAGCAGGATAGGAACTATGGGGGGTGGACAGTCAGCAGTTTGGGTAGATGAGGATTTTCCTGACGTGTTCACTGGAAAAGCTAAAGAGTTTATCGAGACCTCAAAAGACCAACCTTTCTTCCTGTTTTTCTCTTTTCACGATATACATGTTCCTCGATTGCCTCACGAACGATTCAAAGGCAAAAGCGAGATGGGTGTCAGAGGAGATGCCATAGCGCAGATGGATTGGATGACTGGGGAAGTAATGAGAAGTCTGGATGAACTGGGGGTTGCTGAAAATACCCTGATTATTTTCACGAGTGATAACGGCCCAGTACTTAATGATGGTTATGAAGATCTCGCTGTAGAAATGCTGGGAAGTCACAGTCCTGGTGGAGCCTACAGAGGGGGTAAGTACAGTGCATTCGAAGCGGGAACCAGAGTACCTATGATTGTCTCCTTTCCTTCTAAAATCAATGAACCAAAAATCAATAACGCTCTAATATCTCAGGTGGATATCTATGCTTCACTAGCTCAACTCACCGGTCAGCAGCTTGCAAACACAGAAGCCATAGATAGTCAGGGACTTTTGGAAACACTTATGGGTGAAAGTAAAGGACGTACATTCATGTTGGAAGAGTCGTTTACATTATCTTTAAGAAAGAATAATTGGAAATATATTTCTCCTCTTGAGGGGAAACAACTTCCCACATGGATAAATAACAAACAAGTAGAGTCGGGACTTTCTCGTGATGAGCAGCTCTATAATTTGTCCTTAGATGTCAATGAATCACACAATATAGCAAATGAGTATCCCGAACTTTTAAGTGAAATGAAAAACAAGATTGAAGAGATTAAGCAGCGAAGTGAGCGTGGCATCATGCCATAACCCCCTGATATAAAACCAGTCGTATTTGAGAGCTTATTGTTACATATTCCTTCTTTTGATTATGACCTGCTACAACCTTTGGGCTCAGCAGGTCTCATCACCTAACAGAAGTTATATTGATGTTTCATCTGGTCTTTCAAATAACTATGTGTCAAAAATCATAGAAGATGATAAAGGGCTGAAATGGATTGCAACCGAAGGAGGTCTTAATAGATTTGATGGTTCAGGGTTTAGATTGTACAAGCCGGGAAATGATTATCCAGGTCTTGAGAATGAAAACATCGAAACGGTATTTAAGGACTCAAGAGGTAAAATTTGGGTAGGTACCAAAAGCGGAGGGTTGAGCTTGTATGATCCAATAGAAGACAGGTTTACCAATTTCAATCAGGTGATTAATGAGGAAATTCCTGTACGTGTAACGTCCATAGGAGAAGCTCCCAATGGACTGATTTGGGTAGGTACATGGAGCAGGGGTCTTTACATTATAGATCCGACAAACTCTACGTTAAAAGAGCATCCCTTTGATGGACGGGTTTTAGATATTCTGGTGGATGACGATGAGGTATTTGTGGTCTCCAGTACAAGCGTGAGTAAATGGAATCTCTCAGGTAAGCAAGTTCAAGTCTTTCCGAAGAAAAAATATATTCATTGCATTGTTAAGGATACCGTGAAGAACCAGTATCTACTTGGAGGTCAAGGAGGAGTTTATTGTCTTGATACGAAAAGTGGCTTAATATCAGGTCGTTATAACGACTATTTTAAGGATAAATCTTATGTCACTTGTCTTGCCTTTGATAAAGAGGGGCAGCTTTGGATCGGAAGTTGGGGAAGTAGTGTTTATGTTGTCAAGCCTCATGATCTTCCATCACCCGCTAAGCTCTCACCGGACAATTTTGGTGTAAACGGAGTCAATCATGGGGTTATTCTGGACATACATATTGATAGCCACAATTTGGTTTGGATCGCCACAGGATTTGCCGGTATAATAAAAATCTCACCATCAAATGGGTTCACCAATTTAGAGAACAACTTATCTGAAGACGAGTCAAATCAAGACCACAACGTCCATGCCTTCCATGTCGACCGTTACGGACGTTACTGGAGTGGAAGAAATCGGGGAGGGATATGGTTCAGTGAACATCAAGCTTCTTTTAAAAAAGTAGAGTTGAAACCTTATCCACTAAAAGTCAATGCATTTCTGGAAGTAAGTGACTATTTACTGGTAGGGACGTCCAGAGGACTATTTATTGCAAAACTTGTTCGTGGAAAAATGATGTTTGAGCGAATATCATCGCCTCAATATAAAGTAATGGTGCTGCATTACGACGATCAAGGCTATTTGTGGATTGGAACCCAACAAAATGGGTTAGCAGTAATCAATTCCGAGATAATATTTAGTGGAAAAGATACCAATAGATTAGAGCGTGCAAATTGGTTTGATACCGATTTGACGGGCGAAAGAATCAGTGCTATCGAAGTTGACTCTACAGGAAATTTATGGATAGGAACCTATAATGGACTATTTCTTTACAATCCTTTGTATAACCGATTTACTCACCACAATGACTTATTTAAAGAGAAGTTTTTGAGTGTAATCATACACGCGCTACATCCACATAGTGATGGAACTCTGTGGGCTGGGACACCCTCTGGGTTACTACATCTTGACCCAAAAGATAGCAAGGTAGATCGTTACGATATGAGTGACGGTCTATCCAGTGATTTTATTTCTGCTGTCACATCAGACTTTTCCGGAAACCTCTGGGTCAGTACTCCCCAGGGGATATCTAAAATGGCCTTGGATACTAAAACATTTTTGAATTATGGGCATGGGGTTGGTATTCAGGTCGGAGCCTTCAATATCAATGCTGTGTTCAGATCCAACAGCCTTCTTTTCTTTGGCGGACAAAAGGGAATTATCGCATTTGACCCAAGTAGAATCACGTCCAATACCAATCCTCCGGAAGTTGTACTCACAGGTCTCACGGTGGACGGTAAATTGGTCAAAGTGGGGGAGCTGGTCAATGATAGGGTTTTAATAACCAGAAGTATCGTTTACACTGATGAAATCACCCTTACTCATGAAGAAGTAGTTTTCTCAGTCCATTTTACCCCTAATGATTACATGGATCCATTAAATATCACATATCGTTATCAATTGGAAGGGGCTCATGATTCGTGGGTCTATAATGCAAATCACTCTGAGATCACTTTTACTGGTTTATCTGCAGGCACTTACCAACTCAAAATCCAAGCTTCACGTGATAATCAGCATTTTGGTAAAGCACGTATTCTCAAGCTTAGGATTTTGCCACCAATATGGCTTTCATGGTACGCCTATGCCTTTTACTATCTGGTGCTATTCATCATTATTCTACTAATCAGAAGGTTTTCGCAAAAACAAACACGGCTTCAGTCGAATCTTGAGATAGCGAGGATTGCCAAAGAAAAAGAACACGAATTGACTGAGGCTAAGCTTACCTTTTTTACAAACATTTCTCATGAACTGCGGACTCCTCTGACCCTAATTTTGGGTCCTGTAACGGAAGTTTTAGCCTTGTCCAATGTGCCTGATGCCATTCGCACGAAATTGATTAGCGCAGAGCGCAATACCAAACGTCTGCTTCATCTAATCTCACAATTGTTGGATTTTAGAAAGTCAGAGAATGGAATGCTAAGACTTCAGGTAGCCATGGGAGATTTTTCGGCTTTTGCACATGAGATATACCTTTCATTTAAACAAGCGTCTGAATCTAAAGGAGTGGAGTTAAAATTTATCTCTGAAAATGATATACAACTTTTGTTCGATCGGGATAAAATGGAAATCGTACTCTGTAATTTGCTTTCCAATGCCTTGAAGTATTCAGATAAGGGTGATCGTGTAGTCATGAAGGTAGAGTCAGGTGATAACGAATGTGTGGTCAGTGTTACCGACTCTGGACAAGGCATTCCCGCTGAGCATCTTGAAAGGATTTTCGACAGATTTTACCAGATAAACACAAGCAAATCAGCTAAGATCGTCGGGACAGGTATCGGATTGACCATTACAAAAAATATCATTGAACTGCACCATGGCAGAATAGAGGTAATGAGTAAGGAGTCTCAAGGAACGACTTTTACCGTTCATTTGCCTTTCAATGGAAATTCGGCGTTTTCAGAATCTGAACGAATTCATAACTTCATGGGTAGTGATGACTTGGAAAGATATGCCGTCAGTGATATTCCAACCAACCTGGGAGATGACGAAAAGGATTACACCATCTTGCTTGTGGATGATAATTTGGAGATTCTCCACTATCTGGAATCTATTCTGGAACTTGATTATCACGTTTTGAAGGCCGTGAATGGTAAACAAGCCCTTGAAACGGCTTCTTTAGAGGTGCCTGATTTGATTGTCAGTGACATTATGATGCCTGAAATGGACGGAATTGCCCTCTGTAAGGCTGTAAAGACTCAAATTTCTACTTCACATATTCCCGTTATTTTACTTACTGCACGTACTTCCACGGTCTATGAGGTCACCGGACTTCAGACGGGCGCAGATGATTATATCAAAAAGCCTTTCAATCCTGAAATTGTAAAATCCAGAATTTTCAGCCAGCTTGAAAATCGTAAAAAAATCAGAGACTATCTCCTTAAAAAAGTACGATTTGAGCCAAATGACTCTAGAGTTACAGACCTGGAAGAGCAATTTGTGCAGAGAACCATGTCACTGGTAGAGAGCAACGTTCACAATGAAGATTTTGGAATCGAGTCATTGATGGAAGAATTCCACATGAGCCAATCCACTCTTTACCGTAAAATCAAATCGCTGACAGGCCTATCCATTACCGCATTTATTCGATCTGTACGCTTGAAGCTGGCCGCCTCCATCATCCTCAAGGAGGACTTAAACTTAAGTCAGGTAGCCTACAAAGTTGGGTTCAACGACTACAAGTATTTCAAACGTAGTTTTAAAGAACAATTTGGATGCCTTCCATCTGACTATAAGGAAAAGAAAAAGGTAGAAGTCTAGCTCTAAGACCCTCTCACGATCAATTTCACACAATATCAATGACAATTGCAACAAGAGACCCCTTGATTGCATAATTCAACCCCGTCAGAAAGTTCTTCAGAATCTAAGTTTGGGATACACAAATCACACAGTTCAAATCAGAACAATGATGGGGATACTTACTCCCCAGTTTAATTGATAACTAAACCTGATAAGTATGATAAGAAAATTACGAATTGTCCTTTTTGCATTGTGTTATGCTACGCTTAGCAATACACTATTTGCACAAACTGTTGTTTTTACTCAAGAAGCCGAGGATGGAGATCTAACGAATGCGGGTGTTGCTGTTTCAGCCGGAGGCTGTAGCAATAAATCTGGTTCAGGTCTGATCTTCATGAGAGGAGACCAATCCGGTGATGGTGATCGATATGTCAGCTACACGGGTATCAACGTATCCAAGGCAGGAACATATAGTTTTGAATTAACCTATTTTGCCAAGAATGAATCTCAGTTAGAGATCATTATCAACGATACTGACACTATAATCGAGAAAGATTTTGCTTCCCCTGGTTTTTGCTTTGAAACTGAAAGCGCAAAATACACCTTTGATATAGAGCTGAAAGAAGGAGACAACAACCTGAAGTTGAGCCCTGTTGAGGGTATTAATTCGCCTTACCTGGACGTGGTGACAATCATTGAACTTCCGAATGGCGAACCCGTCAACTCTATCGTTGTTGCTTCGTCCAATGATTCCATTGCTGTCCTTTTGGGAGGTACGCTGCAATTTTCTGCTGAGGTTTCTCCTGAGGATGCTGCTGTAAAAGAAGTCACATGGTCTGTGGTAAATGATATAGGGAGAGCATCTATAACAAATGAAGGATTGCTGACAGCAGAGAAACCTGGTATGGTCACAGTGGTGGCCGCAGCACAAGACAATTCAGGAGTTACAGATTCTCTAGCAATTGAAGTGGTAAGAGAAGGGGATCTTGTTTTCGGCTCTGAAGCCGAGGAGGGGGACCTGTCTAATGCCGAAGTATCTATCTCAGCCGGAGGTTGTGGCAATAAATCAGGCGATGGTCTTATATTCATGGGCGGACTAAATGCAGGAGAAGGTGATAGAGTTGTAGAGTTTGGTAGTATTACAGTAGATACAGATGGAATATACAACCTGGAGATTGGTTATTTTGCCAATGTCCAATCCGAACTTGAAGTCATAATCAACGAGGATGATACAATTATAGTCTCATCCTTTCAATCTCCAGGTTTTTGTTTCGCTACATCAAGTGCGTTGCTTGTTGTGCCTGTTGAACTGAAATCTGGCGAGAATAAGTTGGCTTTGAGTCCCGTAGAAGGAATTCAATCACCGTATCTCGACAGAATAGAAATTTATACAAAAGTAGTTCCAGTAACGAATGTTCTAGTTTCCTCTATGGATGACATTGTTACTCTTATCGAAGGTGAGACCTTACAAATGTCCGCTACAATAGAGCCTGAAAATGCAACAAATGTTGAAGTAAATTGGTCCGTAGCTAATGAAAATGGAGAAGCTACAATCGACCAGGATGGCCTCTTACAGGCAATCAAACAAGGTGTAGTTACCGTATCTGCGACAGCCAATGGTATCTCAGGTTCATTACAGATAAACATAGTAGAAGAAACAATTCTTCAGAACCTCCACGTTTCCGGGCCTCAGATTTATCCGAACCCAACCAGTGACTATTTTCAACTTTCAAATCAAGAGGGGATAGACGAGCTAATGGTTTTCGACTCGACTGGGAAGCAATTTAGGATCGATAAGGAGAATGGTTTGTACCATGTTAATAATCTACCCAAGGGATTTTATCTACTGCAAGTTAAGCATCAGAAAAACGTGGAGACACTGAGGTTGATTATAAAGTAAAGAGCAAAGATCAACCACATTACGATAAAAAGTAATGGACTACTAAGGCGATAACAGGTTGATCTTTGCTCTTTACTCATATTGGGTTCAGCCAGCAGTAAGTTGGTGAATATATTCCCCAAAGTGAATAATCTCTTCCCTATAAAAGTGTAACTATTTCAAAAATTTAAGCTTTAAATAATACGAATGTAATCATGGGTCACTTTAGAGACTCCTAAATACGAGATCATTAAATATTTTAAACATATGAAGAAGCATCTACAACTATTCTTGATTGTCTGGCTAGTGGGTATCACAAGCCTGTGGGCACAAGGAGAACAGACTAAAATTAGTGGTCAGGTAACCGATGAAGAGGATGGATCTACTATACCTGGCGCCGTAATCTTGGATCTATCAAATCCAGAAAATGGTACAGTAACCGATATTGATGGTAAATTTTCCCTTAACCTCTCCGAACCTAGTGCAAAAATACGCATTAGCTATGTTGGATATAAACCCTTGGAATTGAACACTGCGGGTAAATCATATCTTGATGTTTCTCTGGAAGTGGATATCGCAGAATTAAGCGAAGTGGTAGTGGTAGGTTACGGTGAGCAAAAAAAGGTAAACCTTACAGGAGCTGTGGAAACTATTGAATTCAAAGAAGCTGTAAACCAACCCGTTACCAATAGTGGTCAATTACTATATGGTAGGTTCTCGGGAGTTCAGTTGACACAAACGTCTGGTGCCCCAGGTCAAGATGGTTCATCGGTTGTGATTAGAGGTGTAGGGACCTTTGGAAATAGCACACCACTTTTGGTGATTGATAATATACAATATGACAATTTAGGGCCATTTAACAATCTTGCTCCAACAGATATTGCATCAATTACAGTTTTAAAAGATGCTTCTGCCAGTGCCATTTATGGAGCTAGAGGGGCCAATGGGGTTATCGTAGTGACGACTAAAACGGGAAAGAAAAATACGTTTGAAGTAAACTATAATAACTATTTTGGTACTCAGAGTCCTACGGTCGTTCCTGAGTTCTTAGATGCTTACAACTACGCTTCTTTGATGAATGAAAAATTCCAGAATCAAAACGGACCGAATTTTACTCCCCGATATACGGACGATCAAATTGAAGCTATTCGTACCGGAAGTATGCCTGATCAATTTTCCAATACTGATTGGGCTAAAGTCTTGCTAGTGGATGCGCCTATTCAAAACCATAGCTTATCGTTTTCTGGAGGAAATGAAAAGACTACATACAGGTTGTCATTAGGGTATTTGACACAAGAAGCCATAGTGCGAAGTAAATTCAAATCACGTAGATACAACTTTAGTTTGAATGTAAAGTCGGATGTTAAAGATTGGCTAACATTGAGTAATGTGACTAATGCTTTTTGGAAACGAGTTAACGGTCCACAAGGGGGTGCTTTTGATGGAGATAATGGAATTATTTACAGTTTTCAACGAGTGTCTCCCACTATTCCAGTTTATTACAGTAATGGTGAATACGGAATTGTTGATGGAGCTTACGAAAGTGATAATTTTTCGTTCCCAACTACTAATCCTCTTCGTAGAGGTTTTCTGGGAAACAATTTAGATGACAATATCAATATAAGCGAACGCTTAGGCCTGAAAATAAAAATCTTACAAGGCTTGACTTTAGAGACAAGTGGGAGTTTAAATTTTATAACAGGTCAATCGTCTAATTTCAGCCCTACATATGTCCTTAGGGATTGGGAAGGTAATATTGTCAATCAGGATTTGGTTAACAGCTTGGGCAATAGTACAAATTTCAGTTATCGGTTGCTCAATGAGAACATTCTTCGATACAGCACAACCATAAATGAAAAAAATAATATAGATGTTTTAGTTGGACAATCGTTCATATATGATCGAACTGATGGCTTTTCTGGTTCATTAAGTGGGTTTCCTACTAATAATATTGAAGAATTTAATGGCGGGGGTGTATTAGATCCAGCCGTTTCTGGTGGTGCTAATGAAGAGTCTTACCAATCATATTTTGGCCGAATTAATTACAATTATGATGGAAAATACTTATTGGAATTTAATCTAAGAAGAGATGGATCGTCGAAGTTTGGTCCTGGCAATCGCTATGCTTATTTTCCTTCGGCATCTGGTGGATGGCGTATTTCGGAGGAAGCATTTATGGCAAATATTACGTGGCTTTCAAACCTTAAAGTTCGTGGAAGCTGGGGGATAACTGGTAATGACCGAATTGGGAATTACATTTATGAACAAACCTACAATGCAAACCTAGATTACGTACTAGGCAATGATATAAATGTAGGGGGAGTTGCCTTGACTGGCCTATCAAATCCCAATATACGTTGGGAAGAGGTAGAGCAATTTGATATAGGATTTGATGCCAGTTTTTTCAAAAGCAAACTTCAGCTTACTGGTGACTATTACGAACGTAAGAGTTCCGATATCCTATACAACAATTTCCCAATTCCCAGCACTATTGGTACTACGAACCTTCCGGCTCAGAATGCCGCATCCATGGTGAATAAGGGAATTGAACTTGCCATAAACTACCGCGATAATATTGGTGGCCTTAGTTATACAATCGGAGGTAACTTTACTAAGTTCCTATCGAATGAAGTAACAGGACTGGGAGATGGAGGTGAAGAAACCATCAGCGGAGCAACCATCATTAGAATTGGCGATCCACTGAGATCGTATTATGGATACCAAGCCGTTGGTATTTTCCAAACAATGGAAGAAGTGGTTTTAGCTCCAGCACAGTTTGGAAATGCCAACACCGGACCTGGTGACATTAGGTATGCAGATATATCAGGACCAGATGGTGTGCCGGATGGTTTGATAAATGCCGATGACCGTACAATTATTGGGAATCCATACCCTGGATGGTTGTATAACCTGAATGGAAACGTTCGATTTGGTGGTTTTGATATTGATATTTTGTTCCAGGGAGTACATGATATTGATCGATTAATCACTGGTAATGGGCAATACCCAATGGAAGATGATAGAAGTAATGTTTTATCCTATTGGGTTAATCGCTGGACACCCGAACAACCTAGTGAGTATCTGCCAAGACTTGGAGGTCAAAATAACGCTTTAAACTCGTCATTTTACATACGTGATGCGAGTTACCTTAGACTTAAAAACATTGAATTTGGCTATACCATTCCTAAAAAACTAACCGAGCGCATCAAAATAGATCGTTTAAGAGTTTTCGTTGGTGGTCAAAATTTGTTGACATTTTCATCAGTAGATGATTTCGATCCAGAAGGAGCAAGTGGTGGTAATGGAAACCGAAACGCCCCCCTTTATAAAACAGTAACATTTGGTGCAAATCTGAAATTTTAAGATCATGAAGAAATTTATTATCATCATTATTGGCAGTTTATTTCTGGGATGTGGCGAAGAGTTTCTAGAACGCTCGTCTCTCACCTCAATCGCAGAGAACAATTTTTGGCAAAGCGAAGCTGATGCTCGCTTAGGGCTCAATGCCATCTACTCACAACTACAAGGAGATGGTCTTTATGGTGGCAATCTAAATGGTGTCATCGGGTTTCCTCACTTTGATGTAATAAGTGATAATGCTTACAATCAATGGGAGTGGGAAGGCGGAGCCCAATTCATGGAGGGGACTCTTGACCCTACAGCAGGCCTATTTGGTGGTCGCTGGAATGGCATCTACTCGGGGATAAGCAAGGCGAACATCGCTATAGACGAAATCTCTGAAATGGACGAATCCTTGATAGATGCCGAGACAAAAAATAACTATATAGGTCAGGCGATGTTTCTTCGTGCTCTCTTTTATTTTAACCTGGCTCTCTACTATGAGGAAGTACCGCTTATCACTAGCTACCAAACTCTAGAAGAAGCTTATGTACCGAAGAATTCTTATCAGGAAATTAATGATCAGATAATTGAAGACCTATTATTTGCAATAGATCACTTACCTGAGCAACACGATAGTGGGCTATACGGATACGCTACTAAAGGTGCAGCTCTGGCATTACTCTCACGGGTACAGCTTTATAATAAAGTCTATGAAGGTCCTAATGGCGTACTGGAATTAACACAAGAATTATTAGGGCTTGGTTACTCACTTCACCCAAACTACGGACAACTGTTCTCAATTGAGGGGGAGTACTCACCAGAGATCGTGTTCTCCGTACGTTTCTTACGAGGTGCTGATTCGGACAATGGAGAAACGTTTTCTGCCACTTACCTGGGGACACCTAAAGTGGACAGCAGGCCCATGCCTAATCTTGTAAATGACTTCTATTGTACTGATGGACTTCCAATAGATGAGTCCCCTAGATATGATCCTAACAATCCAGGTCTTAATAGAGATCCCCGTGCGAATGCGACTATTTATTTCCCAGGTGATCTTTTCTTGGTAAACCCTGATAAAGTATACAATGGCAATGGAGCTACAGGATTTGGTCATCGCAAATACATAAGACAAGGACCAGATGAAGAGGGTAATCCTCCAGGTGGTCAAGGTTCTCAGGACTTCTATTTAATACGATACGCAGAAGTTTTACTCACGAGAGCCGAAGCTTTAGTAGAAACGGGTAATTTGACGGGAGCACGTGAACTGATCAATCAGATTCGCGAAAGAGTAAGTATGCCCACTGTAGAAGATGTGGAAGGAACTAGTTTAACTCAGGATGAGATGAGGGATGTTGTCAGACATGAACGTCGGGTCGAGCTTGCTTTAGAAGGATTGAGATTTATGGATCTGAAGCGATGGGGTGAAATAGAAGAAGGAATCAATCGAGCATCAGCTGATCCCGTTGGCCCATACGACCCGGTTTATTTAGGTGTTAGATCTGAGACTTTTCCCATCCCTCAAAGCGAACTGGATGTAAACGAAAACCTAATCCAAAATCCTGCTTGGGAGTAATTATTTAATAATTAAAAACTTACAATATTATGAAACGAATTCTGATACTACTAGTAATAGCAGTGGTAGGTTTTAGCTGTGAGAAAGAATCTTTCAAATCATTTCTAGATACAGATAAGGCAACACCACTAGTTATGGATTCCGCTACTAATAAAAAGGGAGTGGCTTTCACTTACAATAATGAGACCTGGTCTACACGAATAAGTCGGTTGAACGCTCATTGGCATTATTCTTGGGGATTCAGACTCCAACCGACAAGACCAACAGGTGTAGAATATGTACCCATGTTCTGGGGTAAGTGGGCTCCAAATGATGAGAATATCGCATATATAGATAGCTTGGCGTTATCTGGTGATATAAACTATTTGCTCGGCTTCAACGAACCAGATAAGGATGACCAATCAAACATTTCTGTGGAAGAGGTAGTGGAGTTATGGCCTAGATTAGAACAAACTGGATTGCCATTAATCAGTCCTGCCCCAGTTAATCCTGATAATGAATGGATGACGAATTTTATGCGTCAGGTAGAAGAAAAAGGTTTGAGGGTAGATTATGTAGCCATTCACTGGTATGGAGGTTCGAATCCTATGGCTTTTTTGAATATGGTAAAAAAAGTATATAGTCTATACAACCGACCGATTTGGATAACAGAATTTGCAGTTGCTGACTGGGGTGCCGCTTCTCTTGAAGACAATCGCTACTCCAAGGAAGAAGTCCTAGCCTTTATGAAAGAAGTCCTACCTGCACTAGATAAATTACCCTATGTGCACCGATATGCCTGGTATAACGGTAGTCCTAATGGGCGTGTTCTTGGAAATTCTGTATTATTCGATGATAACGATGAGTTGACCGAACTTGGTCAATTCTATGCAAATCATACACCTAACGTAAATGCAGGCCCGGGAGATGACTCGTGGTACTCAGGTATCGATTCTGATAATGGTGACGGAGATGGAGATGACGGAGACGGAGATCATGAAAACAAAGGAGATCCTGTTTATTCCAGTGAAGCAGAAGATGGAGATTTGACCAATGCAGGAGGCGATGCTGTAGCTGGCGGTTGTGCTAACAAGTCAGGTTCGGGACTTATTTTCATGCGTGGAACTGAAGAAGGTCAGGGCGACAATGAGTTGAAGTTTTCACCGGTTAACGTAGAAACAGCAGGAACGTATGATCTGGAGATAACCTATTTTGCTAAGGTAGAAACCCAGCTAGAAATAAGTATTAACGGTAGCACGCCAATCGTGGAAACTGGTTTTGATGCGCCAGGCTTTTGTTTTGAAACACAGAGTGCTACCATTTCAATTGAAATTAATTTGGAGGCAGGAGATAATGAGATCGTATTCAGTCCTGTTGAAGGTGAGCAGTCTCCATACCTTGATAAAATAGTTATATATAATAATTAATACATTATCATTTATTTCTTAGGAAAAAGCCATATTCCAGAACTTCTGGGTAGTGGCTTTTCCTAACCTTATTCGACACGTTCATGCGGATACTTATTGTTCTCCTTTACTTTATTATTTATCAATCTTCTTTAGCTCAAACATCTCCGAATGTAATCCTAATTATAGCTGATGATATGGCTCTAGGAGATATCTCTGCATTAAACGGCGGTTTAAGCAAAACACCTAATATTGACGGTTTAATAGAGCAGGGCATCTGGTTTGAAAACGCCTATTCAGCTTCTCCTGTATGCGCCCCAGCCAGAGCTTCATTGCTAACTGGATTATACCCACACAGTACTGGCGTGGTGACTCTAAGCATGTTAAAGTATCCTGAGCTAACTCGTATTAAAAAAGAGCTTCCTACCATGGCGGATATTTTCAAAAGTAATGGGTACAAAACCGGCTTAATAGGCAAGTGGCATTCTGGTCTCGGAAATGGGTACTTACCGAATGACCGGGGATTTGACGAGTTTGAAGGGTTTCTTAATTACCAATATGTTCCTGACTACCATAATTTTGATCTCAATATTAATGGTCAGGATATTCACTTTTCAAATGAATATTTGACCGAGGAATTAAGTAAACGAGCAATCGACTTTGTCAATAGACATCATGATAAGCCTTTTTTTTTACATCTCGCTCATTATGCTCCTCATCGTCCACTTGGGGCTCCAGAAGACAGAATTAAGCCCTATCTTGATAAAGGATTAGCAAAAGAAACAGCAACCGTCTATGCAATGATAGAGATCATGGACGAAGGGATCGGTGCTTTACTCACCGAATTGGACCGCCTAGGTATTCGGGAAAATACTATGATCATTTTCGCCAGTGATAATGGCCCGGATCCAATGGTTGCCAAACGTCCCAACTTAGGATTAAATGGAACAAAGTATACTGTAAACGAAGGGGGGATTAAAGTTCCATTCGTTTTACAGTGGAATAAGTTGGGGTCTGGTTCTAAAAGTTACCCTATCACCTTCATTGACGTTTTACCTTCGCTAATGGAACTTTGTGCGCTGGAATATGAATTGGAAACCCCGTTAGATGGTACAAGTTTTTTCAAAACTTTAACAAGGGATAAAGCAATACCCCAAAGACCCTTGTATTGGCAGTGGAATCGGTACATACCAGAATACAGTCATAATGCCGCCGTTCGCTTAGGTGCATGGAAGTATGTGCGTCCATATGTGACCAAAGATATTCCAAAAAATGTGTCTGATCGGCCAGCACAGTTATATAACCTCGTGTCAGACCCATACGAAGAAAAAGATCTCTTAGAAGATCACCCTAAAAAAGCTCAAGAATTGCACCAGTATTTGCAGCAATGGACAACCCTTATAGAATCAAGAAGAACTAAAAAATAGAAATGAATGAAACGGCTATTAACAGTACTACTCATAATTTTATCTGTAGAGGGGTCCACTCAGCCAAAAGTACCAGGCGTTGTAATTAATCACTCGCCTGCACATACCGGAGTATATCTTGGAGGTCCTTCTGTAGTGATTCTCGGTGATGGCACGTATTTAAGCACTCATACAGAGTTCGGGCCAAACAGCCAGATGAATTCAAAGCCGAAAACCCTAATTTATCACTCTCTTGACAAAGGACAAACCTGGACTGAAATTTCAGTTTTAGAAGGCAATTGCTGGTCAGGATTGTTTGTACACAATTATGAAATATACTTAATGGGAGTGTCCAAAAAGTATGGTGACCTGATAATACGAAAAAGTACTGATAACGGATATAGTTGGACTGAACCGGCAGATTCCCAATCTGGATTATTGAGAAATGATTTTGAGTATCATTCCGCTCCTGTACCTGTAGTAAGGCATCAGGGAAGATTGTATAGAGCAGTAGAGGTTAGGAATCCGGGATATGGTTGGGGTACCAATTTCGAGACATTAATTGTCTCCGCTGCAGTTGATTCAGATTTGTTGAGTGCTGATAGCTGGCAAACTTCCAATCGTCTGCATTTTGATCAACGCTGGTTGGGCTCCGCCTGGTTAGAAGGTAATATAGTGGTCACTCCCGATAGCCAACTTGTCAATATGTTACGATTGCACTATCTCGAACATGGCGGAAAAGCCGCTTTGGTCCGTTATGATATAGAAAAAAACATCATTTCGTTCGATGAAAAAAGTGACATTATCAATTTTCCAGGAGGAGCAAAGAAATTCACTGTTCGCTATGACCCAAGGAGCAAGAGGTATTGGACACTCTCGAATCACATTAGGGATTTTGGACACAACCCCGAGCGCACAAGAAATTGTCTGGCATTAAGTTCCTCACCAGATCTTTTAAACTGGACAGTACACGAGGAGATACTGTATCATCCAGATGTACATAAGCATGGTTTTCAATATGCCGATTGGCAGTTTGATGAGCATGATATTGTGGCAGTGATACGCACTGCCTTTGATGATGAGTATGAGGGTGCTGATAATCAGCACAATAGCAATTATATCATTTTCAACCGCATAGTAAAATTTAGATCAAAGCTTGATTTAGCCATTGCAAGTTACTGTAACCCATAGAAGCTCTTAGTTGTTGAACCCTTCTCAGTTTGATATAGAGATACCTCTTTCACTATGTAATCAGAATCTTAAACTACTAATTATCGCTTGCCTCATTCTAAGTGATTATTGAAACTTCAATTGACCAATTTAACCATCTCAAAGAGGAATCTAGCCCCTTCTTAGTTGTAGGGCCTTGCTACTTTCGATGTGTCTAAAGAATACAATATAAATGTTAAGAAGCTTATTAAGATTTTATTGTCTGCTCGTTTTTTTACAGTGCAATGCTCAAATAGATGGATCAAAGAGTCGACCAAACGTATTATTCATTATTTGTGATGATTTAAATGACTATGTGCAAGGAATGGATGGTCACCCTCAGGTAAAAACTCCTCATCTTGATCAATTTCGAAAAATCGCGGTTTCATTTAATAATGCTCATAGCAATAATCCTGTATGTGCTCCGTCAAGAGCTAGCTTATTTACTGGAATCTACCCTCATACTTCAGGTAATTTGTTTTGGAACAAATGGTTTAAAAACCGAACGCTTAGCAATTCTAAAAGTATGATGGAGCACTTTCGAGACCATGGCTATGATGTTCGTGGGACTGGAAAGCTTTTCCACCATCATGAACGATCCATTTATTCTACTTACGGATACCAGGCTGATTATGGTCCTTTTGTGTACGATGGTAAAAACCGTGTAGGTCATCCTTCCGTACCATTGCCTTTTAGAGAAATTGGAGCGGTAGATGGTTCATTTGCTTCACTCTCAGACGTTCCTTATGCTAATGATACCCTCAAAAGCTCTGGATGGATTTATGGAGGATGGGGTGAAGTGAAGTCATTTCGGTATGTAGATGAGGATAATCGTGATCCCACACCAGATGAGCGAAATGCCCTCTGGGTTCGCGATCAATTGAACACTCTTGCCAAGAGTCCTGATTCACCCTTCTTTTTAGCTGTGGGGTTTATTCGACCGCATACTCCGTTGCATGTACCTCAGAGGTATTTTGATTTGTTTCCTATTGATTCGGTCCAAACCCCAGTTCTGAAAGAGGAAGATAATGAAGACACACATCTAAAAACGGTGTATGATCGCAATCAAAAAGGGTTTCGGTATTTTAGGTTAATTGGAGAATCCTATACCATTCAAGAATCAGGTATCCGTGCTTTTACTCAGGGATACCTGGCAAGTGTTGCGGCGGTAGATGATGCTATCGGGGAGGTATTGGCAGGACTAGATGCTGCAGGCCTAGCGGACAACACCATTGTAATAATTACTAGTGACCATGGATGGAACATGGGGGAGAAGGACTATTTGTTTAAAAATTCTCTATGGGAAGAGAGTACACGTGTGCCATTAATGATCCGGTTACCAAATGGCCCTGAAAATGGAAAGGTATGCAATGAGGCTGTATCTCTTATAGACTTATATCCAACACTAACAGACCTTTGCGGTATAGAAGGCGACACGCGTCGAAACGATCTTGGGGCTCCTTTGGATGGGTATTCTCTAAGGCCTTTTCTGTACGATGTAAAGTCAAAAAAATTCCAAGGTCCTAATGCCGCATTAACCATGGCCTTTGCTGGTGCCGAAAGTAATAATGAACTAAAGAAACAGCATTGGTCCCTGAGGAATAACCATTTTCGATATACACATTATGCAAATGGTCTAGAAGAATTATATGATCATCAAAAAGATCCAAATGAATGGACCAACCTTGCAAATGACCCAAAATATGGATTGATAAGAAATCAATTAAAAAATCAGTTATACCAAAGGGTTTTTGAGGAAGCGCTTATTTCCCTTGACACTACGAGACCGAATGAAGAACCATTAGTCTACCCGAATCCAGTAAAAGGGATACTTGCCATTGAAGGTGTTACCATCCATAAAGCGTGGATCCTTGATAATACCGGTAAAGAAGTATACAAGAAGTTACTTGACTCATCGAGTTTAGATATTTCGTTCCTCTCAGCAGGAACCTATCTCTTGATTTTGGAAACTATTTCTGGTCAGACATTTTCAGTTCGGCTTCAAAAGCAATAACACCCACCAATTGCATATAGAGTCAATAAATTCACGATTAAAAATGTAACAAAACCAAAATAGATAATTACTGGTATCCGAGAAAAGATTTTTCAAAAGCACAATCCCTTGAAAAATCACCCTTTGATTCCCTGAAGGGACTGTTTGGTAGTCACCCTTTAGGGCAGGGACGGTCCGCCGCTGCGGTAGTTTTCATGTTCGGTGAAAAATCTTTTCTCATATCGTTTAAACCTACTTTTTTAAGAGTTATAAAAGTTAGTCGGATCACACTGATAGATAATGATAAAAAAGTCCTCAAAATCACTTTTTAAATATTGCATGTCATATCACTGTAGTCTGGCTTTGTTAACAAATATTTATTGTAAATAAATAACCAACAATTGAGACAATGAAAGCAAAGACAATTGTGCTAGTGAGTCTAATAGTCATTTTAATCTCATCCTGCGTATCCAGGCAAGTAGGAATACATTTATTTATTCTTTCAGGACAATCTAATATGGTAGGATTGAGACCTGAAGAGTCTTTTATTCCTATAATCAAAGAGAAATTTGGAGAAGAAAATGTGATTGTTATTAAAGATGCCTTAGGGGCGCAGCCCATAAGGCGTTGGTATAAGAATTGGGAACCATTTGAGGGAGATGAACCTAAAGCACAGCCAGATTTGTATGACAGCTTAATGACCAAAGTTTACACAGCTATAGAGAATAGAAGAATTGGCACTGTAACATTCATTTGGATGCAGGGCGAACGTGATGCGAGAGAAAAGCAAGGCGAAGTTTACGAAGAAAGTTTGATTGGACTTTATAGGCAGCTTAGCCATGACTTGGGACGAAAAGACTTAAACTTTGTCATAGGTAGGTTAAGTGATTTTGATATGCTAAATGAAAAATACCCTCATTGGACAATGATTAGCGATATTCAGGTAAAAGTAGCCGAATCAAACCCTCGCTTTAATTGGGTAAATACTGATGACCTTAACGATGGAATAAATAGAGAAGGTAGATCAATAAAAAATGATTTACATATGTCGGCAGAAGGATATGTAATTATGGGGAGGCGCTATGCAGATACTGCCATCCATTTAATTGAGCATATGAAATAATAAAGTCCAGAACTTTGTATAATTAGTGATAATGGATGGAAGAGCCTTTCGGTCATCAAATTCATGGCATTCTGGCTCCAACATTGGTATACTAATGATAGGGTAGCCCATACTGGTCGATTTAACCCATCACCTGATCAATAAAACCCCATCCATTTTTATTGACGTCCTAGTTTTGCATTGGAAGTATTAACTAAGAATGAATGCACAAGAATTCGTTCAGTACATGAGCAATTATATTTCAAATAGGTGGGAGTCATTAAAAATTTACGACAATGAAAATTCTTTTGATAGTTTTTGGTTTTTTCCTGTGTGGAGCAGCAGTATCCCAGCAAAAGCCCAACGTAATCATCATCCTGGCTGACGATCTTGGGTATGCCGATGTGGGTTTTACCGGATGTAAGGATATCCCAACACCTAATATTGACCGGATTGCCAACCAAGGGGTAGTGTTTACAAATGGATATGTGACCTACCCGGTCTGTGGTCCAAGTAGAGCAGGATTGATCACTGGTAGATACCAAAATCGCTTCGGATTTGCCCGTAATCCAATTATTGCTCCAAATGACCCTAATATGGGTTTACCCCTTTCAGAACGAACACTAGCCACCGAGCTCAAGACAGCAGGCTACACCAATGCGATTATCGGCAAATGGCACTTGGGCGCACATGAGACACTAAAACCAGACCGCAGGGGTTTTGATTACTTTTATGGCTTTCTATCAGGTGGCCATCGCTATTTTCCTGAAGAATATATTTACAACGACCTTTCAGAAGTCACCAGGGACTGGGATTGGTACCGGACTAAACTTTTGCGCAATAATAAGCCAGTTGAGGAAACTGAATATTTGACTGACGCACTGAGTCGTGAAGCCGTTGGTTTTATAGAACAGAATCAGGAAAATCCTTTCTTCCTTTATCTCTCTTATAATGCTCCTCATGCCCCACTGCAGGCCACAGAGAAGTATCTGAGCCGATTTGACCATATCCAAGATGAAAAACGAAGAACCTATGCCGCTATGGTCAGTGCTATGGATGATGGTATTGGTATCGTACTTGAGTCACTGAAGACCAATGGGATTCTCGACAATACCATCGTTGCATTTCTATCAGATAATGGAGGTCCTGAGTATGCGAATGGGTCGGATAACGGGCAACTTCGTGAAGGAAAAGGCAGTATGTTTGAAGGTGGGGTACGTGTTCCATTCGCCATGATGTGGCCGGAAATGATCACCCCCGGTCAATACGACCAGCCTGTCAGTTCTATGGACCTGTTTGCGATAGCTTGTACTTATGCCGGTGTAATCCCGCAAGACACCCTGGACGGGGTTGACCTGATTCCGTATATCAATGGTCAAAATTCTGGCACTCCACACCCCAGTTTGATGTGGGTCAATGTTGATAAAGACAGCTATGGGGTACGCACTGGTAATCTGAAGCTGGTCAATGAAGAATCTTCGGTAAATGCGCTGTTTAATCTACAGAACGATCTAAGTGAACAAACCCCAGTGGACCAACCTGTCACTCTTCAGGAGATGCTACAGACCTATCAGGATTGGAGAAAGAGCCATTTGGCTCCTCTGTTTCTCGGATTGGAGCAACGTGATGAGTATCATAAAAAGGGTCAGGATTGATGGGGAAGGAGATTCAGAATGATTGGGAAAGACTATGTTAGATTACTGGCTGCGAGTCAATTGTCTAAGCAAGCATCAACAAAAATTCAAGAATTAGGGTCTGCCTGAGAAAGTCTCAGTTGCAGCACATAGGAAACTTCAAAGTGAAGTGGAGCGCCACCCGGTTGTACGCTCGTACTACGAGGTTAAGCAACTACGTCTGGATGGTTTCAAGCCATGGGTTTCAGAGCACTTATTTCTCAAATGAAGCACCCTTATTCCTCATGGTTGCTGCCAGGACGTGTCAGAAACACCCATCATTGATTTTTGAACGATTTAACCCACTGGAAAACGAATTAGACACACGATGTTAGCCGCAGAAATTGCTCTTTTGTATGGAAGAGGTGATGCCTAATGGCAACGTAGCAGTGAAGGTTATCCCGTAAGTATTTTGTAGAACACACATTGTTGAATTTAAAAACCAAATACGTGAATCTAAAATATCCTGTATTAACAAGCGCGGTTTATATGTTGATACTCATGCTAGGGGCACAAGAGCTGCCGGATTGGGAAAACCCAAAGGTGTTTTCCATCAATACGCTCCCGGCTCGTGCTACTTTTACGCATTTCAACGCAACCCCCCTACACCAACTTGAGAAAGACCTTGACAACTACAAGTCTCTGAATGGTATGTGGAAGTTTAATTGGTCTGAGAAACCAGCTGATAGACCCACCGAGTTTTATCAAACAGATTATGATTTGTCAGCGTGGGATAGTATTGATGTGCCTTCGGACTGGCAAATGAGGGGGTATGGTTTCCCTATTTATACCAATATACAATATCCATTTCCAAAAAATGCACCCTATATCCCCCATCAGTTCAATCCTGTGGGTAGTTATAAACGCATTTTCCAGCTTGACCCCTCATGGATAGGCGAGAAAGTTTACATCCATTTTGGAGGAGTAAACGCAGCATTTTATCTCTGGATAAATGGTGAAAAGATCGGTTACAGTGAAGGATCTAAGACCCCTGTGGAATTCGATATCTCCAGTTTCGTCAAGGCAGGAGCAAACCAAATCGCCGTAGAAGTCTACAGATGGTGCGACGGCTCCTATCTGGAGGATCAGGATTTTTGGAGATTGAGTGGTATCGAAAGAGATGTATTGCTGTATCATACCAATGAAATACATCTTAAAGATGTTAGGTCCACAGCGACATTAGATACAAACTATGAATTAGGCCACCTAAAGGTCAATCTATCGCTTGAAGGACTTAATGCGTCAAAGTCTCAGGACAATACCATAATAATGAGGCTACTAGATGGTGATCAGATGGTAATCGATATTGAAAAGGCATGGAGCACCGATCAGGATGAAATTGAAATGGATGCACTCAGAATCGAGCCTTGGTCTGCTGAAAACCCGAAATTGTATGAGTTACAAGTAGTGCTGAAAAACCAAGATGGGAAACAATTGGACGCTACTCGGCTGAAGGTGGGCTTCAGAACATCGGAAATCAAAAATGGCCAATTACTTCTCAATGGTCAACCCATATTGCTGAAGGGCGTCAATCGTCATGAACATGACCCGATCAATGGTCATGTAGTAACTAAAGAATCGATGATGGCGGATATTAAAGACTTTAAAAAGTATAATATCAATGCCGTCCGTACGTCGCACTATCCTAACGACCCCCTTTGGTATCAGCTCTGTGATGAATTTGGTATTTACGTGGTAGATGAAGCAAACATTGAGTCTCATGGATATGGTTACAAAGCAGATGAGACCCTTGCTGCTAACCCAATGTTCGAAGCGCAGCATATGGACAGGATTCAACGAATGGTTCGTCGTGATATCAATCATCCATCCATTATTTATTGGTCGATGGGAAATGAAGCCGGGAATGGGATTAATTTCCTAAAACCCTATAATTGGCTGAAGTCGTTCGATAAATCACGACCAGTTCATTATGAGCGCTCCGGAAGACCCGGAAAAGATGAATTCCAGGAACAAAACACGGATGTCATAGGATGGATGTACGAGCAGATCCCAAACATCGAAAAGAAGCATCTCCATCTGGATTCGGACAAACAAAATGAGGAGAAACGACCTTTTATTTGGGCGGAGTATAGTCATGCTATGGGCAACAGCACTGGAAATTTTCAAGACAATTGGGATTGGGTCCGCTCACATAGACAAGCTCAGGGAGGGTTTATTTGGGACTGGATGGATCAAGGCTTGCAGATTACGACATCAGGTGGTCAGGCATATTACGGATATGGAGGTGACTTTGAACCAGATTCTGTTTACAACGATGGCAACTTTTGCGCCAATGGAGTCATTGGTTCAGACCGGACACCTCATCCAGCCATTTGGGAAATAAAAAAGGTCTATCAGCCTGTTCTGTTTTCTCAGATTTCTCCCAAAAGATATCAGCTATTCAACGATAATTTCTTCGTTACTACGAAAGGGTTAGATTTTTTCTGGGAGTTGCTGGAAGATGGTGTAGTAATAAAGAACGGGAAATTTCAGGTGGATCCAGTAGACCCGCAGGATACTGCATCAATTTCAATCGCCAAATTACCCAAATTGCAGCCTGACAAAGAATATTTCATGAATATAAGTGCCCGATTATCTACAGAAACCACACTGATTGCTAAAAGTTATGAAATAGCCAGTGATCAATTCCTGGTACAGGTCGCTAATTCCCAAAAAATGAAGGTCACGGGTAAGCCCGAAGTAGCGTTTAACAAAAAAGATAGCTCTTATCTCGTATCGGGTGATGGGTTTGCATATGTGTTTGATCAGACAGGTTATGGACTACAATCCATTAAATGGGATGGCCGGGAAATCCTCGAAAATCCTTTGGAGATGTGCTTCTGGCGTGCACCAACAGACAATGATTTTGGTGCCTGGAAAAAATGGAAACCGGAAGATATGGAGTATTTTGAGTACCGAAATGCGGCGATGAGCTATGAGTTGAGGTCATTCGAAGTGGTAGAAGGTAAAAACCACTCCACCTTCATATATCAGTACTTTCACCCAACTTTAGACGCAAATAATACCATTACCTACCAGGTAACAGGGTCAGGGGAGTTGCACGTAGACACTCAGCTCGAAGTGAACGATCTGAGCCAGCATAAGTACCTGCCAAGATATGGAGTAAGAATGGCCATAGACGGACAATATCAAAACGTTACTTACTATGGGCGTGGGCCTTTTGAGAATTATATAGATCGTAATACAGCGGCAGATATGGGTTTGTATACTCAGTCGGTCAGCGAATTCTTTGTTCCGTACATAAGGCCACAGGAGAATGGAAATAGGACAGACGTAAGGCATGTCCGTTTTGCCAATACGAAAGGAAAGGGTTTGAAAATTACGGGTGACCACCCTGTAGCATTTTCGGCACATCACAATCCAATGGAAGATTTTGATCCGGGCAACTATAAAGCTCAGCGTCACACCATTGATATAAAGCCCGAGGACAAGGTTTACCTCCACATAGATCAGCAGCAGACTGGGGTGGGGGGCGATGATAGTTGGAGTAAAAATGGCCTGGCCCATGATGAGTACCGGGTCGATGTATCTGACTGCAGGCTTAGTTTTAATATCAGTTCTGTAAAATCAACTCAACAATGACCAATAAAGTATATTGGTACATTGTTTGTCTTGCAATCTGTGTTGGCACTATGGCTCAGCCAAACCAAAGACCAAATTTCATCATTATTCTTGCTGATGATTTGGGGTATAATGATTTAGGCATACACGGAAGTGAAGAAATCAAGACCCCAAACATTGACGCCCTGGCCCAATCTGGTCTTTTATTTTCACAAGGGTATGTTTCCTCACCAGTATGCAGTCCTTCCAGAGCAGGACTAATAACCGGAATTAATCAGGTGGAGTTTGGTTACGACAATAACCTGGCGGAGAATCAAAATGGATTCGATCCACAATTTGCTGGTCTCCCCATCAACCAAAAAACGATTGCTGAGACACTGGCAAATCAAGGGTATACCACTGGGCTTATTGGAAAATGGCATCTGGGTCATCAGGATCAATTTCATCCGCAGAATCGAGGGTTCAAAGAATTTTGGGGGTACCTCGGAGGCTCACACGACTATTTTGAGACCGAAGTGGAGAACAAAAGCAGATTTGCTCCAATAATTTGCAATTATAAAAAACCTGGTCCCCTTACGTACATCACCGATGACAAAGGACAAGAATGTGTAGATTTTATCAAACGTCATCAAAACGAACCATTTTTTCTTTTTGCCTCTTTCAATGCGCCACATTCTCCCATGCAAGCCAAGCCCGCAGACCTGAAGCGTTATGAACACATCAAAGACCCCAACCGCAGGACTTATGCAGCGATGGTCCATAGTTTGGATGAAAATGTGGGTAATATCGTGCAGTCCTTGGAAAGCCTTGGATTGAGGGAAAACACACTGGTGGTCTTTTTGAGTGACAATGGTGGCCCCTGTGACCAAAATTACTCCCTTAACAGCCCGCTGAGGGGACAAAAGGGAATTTTACTTGAGGGTGGTGTGCGAGTTCCGTTTATTTTTAGCTGGCCGGGGAGCTTGCCACAAGGGCAGCTCTATGAACATCCTGTATCATCGCTCGATTTAGCGCCCACTTTCGAATACCTCGCCTCCGGAGGAGTTTCCATTTCGTATAGTGGTACTAATCTAATACCATACCTCGGAACTCCCCATGAATCCACGCCTCATGAGACTTTGAAGTGGAAATTCACCATTAGCAGGGCCATTCTTGATAATGGATATAAATTAGTCAGCATTCCCGATCGCTTACCAATGCTCTACCATTTACCCACAGATATTTCAGAAAAACAGAATCTTGCGCTTGATAGTGTGGAGTTGACTAAGCAATTAATGAAAAAGTTGGGGCAATGGGATGTGTCACTTCCTCATCCGCTCTTTTTAGAAGGTGCTCAATGGAAAGAAAAACAATTGAACCTCTATGATAAGCAATACAACCTTCATACGGAATCCAGAAAATGAGATACATTGATCATATCTTAATACTGACTGCTTGTACTGTTTGGAGCAGCTGTCAGCAGACAGTGAAATCCAAGGATCAACCCAACGTTATATTAATAGTAGCAGATGATTTGGGTTGGGGAGATGTAGGGTTCCATGGTCAGCTACGCATAATCACTCCTAATATTGATTCATTGGCAGCCAGGGGAATGGTATTTAGTCACATGTATGCGGGAAGTACGGTATGTGGCCCATCACGTGCTAGTATGATCACTGGTCTACACACCGGGCATGGAGCAGTGCGGGGTAATCCGCGTTGGTCCTTGAGTGGACATCCAGTGGATTTTGATTCTGAAAGACAAACCATGGGGAAACTAATGAAATCCGCAGGTTACAAGACAGGAATGATTGGTAAGTGGGGTTTGGCTGAAAACATGGGTAAAACTACGCCGAATCACCAGGGATTTGATTACTTCTATGGTTTCAATAAGCATCTACCAGCACATCATTACTATCCTGAACAAATATGGGAAAATGATTCCCTTTTGAGATTGACTCAAAATGATACGAAAAACAAAACAGGAGACCATGTTCAAAGTTTATTCACCAATAAGGCATTAAACTTTATAGAGGCAAGTCAGCAATCACCTTACTTCTTATACCTGGCATATACCACTCCTCATTTTGAGTTAACCCTTCCAGCGGAACACAAGGTAAAATATGATAGCCTGGGTTGGCCCATGAGAAGAATGAAAAGAGGCCATTACTACCATGACACAAATGGCCATGTCACTTATGCATCGATGATCTCTAAGATGGATGATGATATTGGAAGGATCATTGAGTTGCTGAAACAGCGCGGTGAATTAGAAAACACTGTGATCATTTTCACGAGTGACAATGGCCATGAGTATGATGAACTAACCAATGAGTTCTTTAATAGTAATGGTCCCTTCAGAGGTAGAAAGAGAGACCTGTACGAAGGAGGGATTCGTGTTCCTTTTATCGTTCATTGGCCGGCAATGGTAGCTCATGGAAGCTCTACAGAGCACATTACAGCGTTCTGGGATATAATGCCAACACTAGCCGATATCACTGATGCTCCAATGGAAGCAGCTACTGATGGAATTTCCTTTTATCCAACACTCTCAGGTTTAGGCAAGCAAAAGAGACATGATTATTTATATTGGGAGTTCAACGAAGGTGAAGGCCCCATCCAGGCAGTGGTTAAGGGTAACTGGAAGTTGATTCATTGGGTGGAAAATAACAATTATGAGCTCTATAATCTTCGGAAAGACCCCGGAGAAACAGAGGAGGTTTCAAAAAACAACCCTGGGGTTCTTGTAGATTTAATAAAAATAGTTTCGGCTGCCCGGACAGAAAGTGATGAGTTTCCACTAACCAGACGGCCTAATCCCTGGAAATAATGATGAATCCATTCAGGTAGGCCTGCCGGTTCCGGTTTTAAAGCGGATGCTGTTGTCTTTAAAAAAAAATGAATTTAGATCCTGTCCAATGATAAGATATTTCTCGATAGTTGTGCTAATGGTTATTGTTTCCTGTACGGAGGTCAACAATCAAGTTTCCCCGCCAAATATCATCTGGATCGTATCTGATGACCTTGGGACAGATCTGGGATGTTATGGTAATAAAGCCGTACAAACGCCCAACCTGGATACATTTGCCAGGAATGCTGAACGATACACCAATTTTTTTACAGTAACTCCAGTTTGCAGTCCTAGTCGATCTTCCCTAATCACAGGAATGTATCCGACCAGTATTGCTAGCCATCAACACAGGACTTTTCAAAAGGAGGCATTATCATCTGGTATTCAATCGGTTACCTCTTACTTCAAAGATGCAGGATATTATGTAAGTAATGCCAATGCCAAATTTACAGGTAATGGTAAAATGGACTACAATTTTGATACGCATTTTGATAGTCTGTTTGATCACTTTGATTACCGAAATGCAGTCGAGGGACAGCCTGTATTTGCTCAGATTCAACTATTTGCTCCGCATAGGCCCTTTCATAAGGATTCCTTAAACCCTGTTGATCCAAAACGGGTAGAAATTCCCCCTTATTATCCAGATCATAAGATTACAAGAAAAGATTGGGCACTTTACCTGGAGACCATTCAAGAGGTCGACCATGCATTTGGTCAAATTATGGATCGACTAGAAAAAGATGGATTACTGGAAAACTCAATTATCTTCTTCTTTGGAGATCAGGGTAGGCCACATCTTCGGGCGAAGCAGTTTTTATATGATCCAGGTACTAATACACCTCTTATGATTCGGTGGCCGGATGGTCGGCGAAGTGGTCAGATTACCAACCAACTGGTGAGCAATGTAGATATCGCACCAACAAGTCTTACTATGGCTGGATTAGACGTACCTAATCACATACAGGGAATTAATTTTCTATCTAATTCGCGAGATCATGTGTTCACCATGCGAGATCGAATGGACGGTACTACAGATCGGATGCGCGCTGTACGTACTGACAGCTTCAAGTACATTCGAAATTACTATCCTCACCTTCCATATACACAGTTTAATGCTTACAAGAGGACGAGTTATCCAGTATTGACACTCATGAGAGTTATGAATCAACAAGGCCTACTCTCTGACGAACAAGCATTGTTCATGGCAGCACAAAAGCCAGCAGAAGAATTATACGATCTCTTAAATGACCCTTATGAACTCAACAATCTTGCTGACGATGATGAAAATGAAGTTAGTTTGGAAAAGATGAGGCAAACACTGGATCAAGATTTAAAGGACTATGATTTGGCTAACTACCCCGAAGACTCTCTCCGAATAGAGGAAGCCTATCGGGTCATGCTTTCTAATTATATCTCCAGAATGGAAATGATGGGTATGGACACCACTGCATCAGACGAAGAATTGCTCCGATATTGGGAAAAATACCTGGGACTTGTCGAGTCATTGGTAGAGCACTGAGGTGTTAAGCTTACGTCCAAACAACTTTCACTTTTTGAGCGCTAAAGGGATATTTACTTAGAGGCTGCTGACAAACCACTATTTTAAGTTGAATTGATTGATCAGATCCTCAAAACAGAGTTTTTGATTCAATACTTTTTCAGCAAGGTGCAAGTGTTTTATGCAGATTAGGCCGTTTTTCCGTGTAGCAAAATAATCATAGATTGATTATTTTGAGTTAGCCTCAGATGCGATCCGGCTAGGAAGACCACCTACTTTGTTGGCTTCAGCTCAAAGTATAACTATGCACCCGGCCGGCCGCATTGTCACTTTGTCGGGGGCGCCCCTTGTATTTGATCTTCCTGAGATTTTTTCAGCAGCCCCTACTTATTGATATGATGATTTTCTACCCATCATTGACCGATATGACCCCAGTTCTTTCTTTTGGTTTTAGGAGCTTGACTATTCATTTTAATGATGATGATAATGAAAAATGCTTTACTCCTTTTAGTTTTATCACTGGTTGCGGCTCATTTGCACGCACAGAGTGGCGTGAGAGTGTATGATTACAAAAATCAGTGGAACTCTGATAATGCACTGCTTGATGTTGGTACTTACACCGGAAGTGCAATCCCTAACAACTTAAACAACCGCATCTCCTCTATCAAAATATTCTCTGGATATCAGGTCGTTTTCTCTGAAAATGAGGATGGAACTGGATACAGTAAAACCTATATATCCCAGGTGGGGCATGTCAACGAAAACTTACCTGATATACTTCATAATAAAGCATCATTTATCCGAGTGCTACCAATCAGTACTTCTCAAAAAAAGGGAGTGGGAAAAACAGAAACTAGTGGTGGAGTGTCCTATGCCCAGGATATGAATGCGAGCTGGTATTACAACTGGACAGCCACTGGTGATACTTCTACGTCCATAGAGTTTGTACCTATGGTTCATACCTGGACGGGCAGTGGTGTTTTCTCAAAAATTGATAATTTAAAAAACAAAGTGAGTCATCTTCTTGGTTTCAATGAGCCAGATAATGACCATGAGGCCGGAAGTAGGGGCATATTGAAAAATCCCGTGACAGCTGCAGATGAATACGAAAAACTATTGCCTACGGGGCTAAGACTGGGATCGCCTGTAACTACTCAAAATAATGACCTAAATAGTGTTTGGCTTGAACCTTTCCTATCTGAAGCTTATCATCTTGATGTGAAAGTGGATTATATCGCAGTACATTGGTATGATTGGGATAGTAATCCGAAAAATACAAGAGGGGCTGATCCTGATCACATTTTTAACCGATTTAAAAATGACCTTTTGGCCATTCATGCCAAATATGGATTGCCAATCTGGGTAACAGAATTTAATGCCAATCCCTGGAGGTGGACTTATGTACAAAAGGGATTTATGGAAAAAGCCCTGCCTTGGTTGGAATCTCAAAATTTCATAGAGAGGTATGCCTGGTTTGAGTGTTTTCAAGTAGATAGCGTAAAGGCGAGATGTAATTTAAAGGAGAACGGATCACTCACTGATCTGGGTTCTTACTATAGTGCTCATAGCTCAACAGATGCTATTCCAGAAAACAAATGGATTGATCCTGTGCTTCTATCTGGATCTGAGCTAGACAACAATTCGTCATCAAGAAAAACAACTATTAGAAATGGAACTAATGATGTATCAATTCAGATAGTGCCTAATCCAGTAAACAACTATCTTCGAATAAAAGGTATAGATGATGATACGTCCATACAGATATTTGATATGCAAGGGAAGCTTCTTTTGAAGAATAGTGGCCGCATGACAGACGTTAGTTCGCTCGCACCGGGTATATATCTTGTCCAATTTGGTGACACGGTATCACGATTTGTAAAGTAGCTATTAAGGCTATTTTCGTTGTAGAGCCATGACGAGACCTTACTCTTTTCATCATTTTTTAGGTGGAAGGGACTTAGAAGCCTGATAGAGTTTAGAAGACAAGGGCTAGGCAAAGGAAATCTAGATGACTTACTAATGTCGATAAGTTTTAAAACTAATTTAGTGAATATATGTAAAGAAAATAGATCTCCTTTAGTTGATGTAGAAAGTCACAATTAGTCCCAACTATTCATATTTTATGTTTTACAAAAAGTTTTACATAAATCATGTAACTGTCTGAATATCAATGTAAAGAATAGTTCCCTACGGACTACTTATAAAGTGAATAAAAAGGACTTAAAACGAATGTGTTTTGAGTCCTTTTTTCGTTTTACTGCGAGCGTTTTTTCGTTTCAAGTAATGAGGTTAATTCATTATTTATTCCATATTAATCGTTTCATGTTAGGTTTATCAAAGATTTTTTATTGAGATAATTTCATACCACATTAAAACAACCCCTATGCGTATTATTCAAATTGGAATGTTAATCAGTATCATCATCTTTTCTGCATGTAGCGACAATTCCCAAAAACCGACATTTGACCTGGAAGGAAAGAGTTCTCTGTGTCTGATCAATAACACCAAAGACACACTGGATTTTAGAATTCGTGATAACGCTATTTGGCCGGAGAAGGCCAATTACGATGTGGGCCGTTTGGCACCTGGAGAAGTAAGAGTTGAATCTAGAAAATCCCAGGGAATAAATGATTATTACCTGTCTGTAGACGAAAAGGACATTAACCTGTATGCGCACCCTGGCTCAGTAGATACAGTCACTATTGTCCGGAATCTTAATAAGCAACTTGTCTTCAGCTATCAGGGAAATCTTGAGGAAGTGAATGATTTTTTAGAAATGAAGTCGGGCCACTTTAACTCTTATTATTCAGATCGTAATGCAAGAAGTAACTTCATGCTAGACCAAAAAAATGCCCTGAGTGCCATTTATGCTTTCAACGATAGCCTCACTCAAATTCATCAGGAATACATTGATATCCATGGCCCAGAACAGGTTTGGTGGTTTAAGGATTTTGAGAAGACCCGAATGGATTATCTGAATGCCTGGTACAAGATGAATGCTGTATTCTACCGGATCAAGACACTTAATCTCGAAGGTAATGCGACTGCTGAGGTGATCAGTGCACCCTATAACGGCTTAAAAATCGAGAACGACGACATGATTGGTAACCGAGATTATATGAGTTTCCTTTATCAATACATTAGTTTTCAAAGCGAATTCAATTCGGAAGAAAATTCGAACAATAAAAAATCCAGATCAGAAGAAATCGCCAAAAGGTTGAAGGTGATCGATTCGAAGTTAACCGGAGAGGTGAAGGAAGCTTACATGACTTGTGAGTTGAGTCAATTAATTGATCGGGGGATACTATATGACTCGGCCTGGCTGGAATTGGTGACAGATCAAAAATATGTGATGTTTCTCTCCAATGTAAAAAGTTATTATGCGGATCAACATTAATGGATTGTAGGTTTCTAACCCGATTAAGGCAAAACTCCCAAAGCTGAAAGGTAGCTTTGGGAGTTTTTTGTTAATGGGTTTGATCTGCATATTTGTTGACGCGCCATTCGCTAAATAAATGGATAAAAGGTATGTGGAAGTGTTCTCTCAGCGGGCTAATCAGGAGGAGGGGTAGTATGCCATGTGGCAGTCTCATGATGGTTTCGAAGGACCACTGATTGAGCGAGCTGAATAAAAAATCCAACTGAACGTTGGCCCAAATTCTTGCCACAGCAGTCGCTAAGCCCCAAATAGCCGCATACAAGAGCGCCCATCTGGCTGCTTTTGGGATAAATAACAGTACACTTAACAGTATATCTGCCCAGCCAAACGCTTTTAATAAACCTCTTGCGGTTCCTTCACCTACAGGAAGGATGTTGATCGTCATCGCAACGAAATTCCCGGGCTGTGGATAGTAACCCAAGGCATACAAGCCGTGACAAGTAAAAGTAAGTGCAATGGCCACTTTCATAAAAAATAGGAGTCGTTTTTGGTTCAATTCGGATTGTAAGGCCATATAAAGCAGCAATGGTGATCCGAACTGAATCGAATATTCAAAAAGTTGTCCTACCTGATAGAACTTTTCCTTGAAATATAGAAGTGCAAGACCAAACAACAATGCACTACCAAATAGTAGCACCTTTCTAAATTTCCGCATTGATGGCTGGTGTGCTACCAGAGCAAACAGTCCGATAAAGAGATAGCATATCCCTGTCGAAATCATCAGTCCGTTGATAATTTGATCTACTACAGGTGAAGTGGCGTATTCGTTCCAGTTCATGCCAGTCAACAAAGGCACAATAGAGGAGAGTAGCGACTCATCCCATAAAAGGGTTCTATAGGGCGCGTCCCAAACAATATGCTGCCAGGCGCGTCCGGTAAAGACAAAAAAGCAACATAATTGGAGACCCTGAGTAAGTAATTTTCGTCGTTCCATTTGGATTCGATTATTTACGTGTGACATATAAATTCATATCCCAGATGGCGGAACACACAAAAAAAAGTGTAGCCAGATTGCTGGAATTCACGTGCCTTGAAACGACTGATTAATTCTGCGACCAAAAACGGAGACTGAAGGAAGGAAAGTGCAATTCCGTATTGGACTATTATTTAAAAGTAATGATTTGTTTGAAAAAAGCCAATTAACCAGGTGAAAGAGGAGCGATAAATCTCACTTTAATTTCAATAGAATGCATTTTTCTTATGAGCATTTTTTTTAAAATATTTTAAAAAAGCACCCTGATTAATTCATTTTTTACCACTCATTAATCAATTATTAACTGCTCATTGCGAAAATTGGATTGTGCCTGAACGAACTGATTTTAAACAGTTCAGGTAATGGCGGTTTTCAGGTTGTGAAGGAAGGAATGCAACATGAGGACTTGCGATTACTAGTCAATACTTCTCAAGAAGTAGGATCATTATTCAACTAAAAAAATAGCTCTATGTAGTATTCATTCGACAACCAGAAACCACCACCTCCAAAAGATTGACGACCAAATGATAACCTTAAATGATAATGTTATGAAATACAAATACCCCCTGTTATTGATGGCGCTCTTGCTATCATTGGGATTATCTGCATCTACAGATAAGTATCGACTCACTCTTAGGGATAATCCGGCCACCTCCATAGTAATCGGCTGGAATCAAATAGACGGATCCGGTGTGACCGTATATTATGGCACCGTGGATCAGGGAACCGATTGGGCCAGTTACCCCAATTCACTAGGCGCTTCCAGAAGCGTTGGTTTTGCGGGTATGGACAATCACTTTGCGAGATTAACGGGACTTCAACCAAATACTGCCTACTATTTTGTAATTAAGGATTCTAACAGCACCAGCTCCAGGTTTTGGTTTAAGACGGCACCCAATGTTCCGACCGAACGGCTTTCTTTTATCGCAGGTGGTGATTCCAGAAACAACCGAACACCACGTCAAAACGGTAACAGACTGGTGAGTAAATTAAAACCTCACGCGGTATTGTTTGGCGGTGACATGACCAATACCTGTTCGAATACCGAGTGGCAGGAGTGGTTTGATGACTGGCAGCTAACCATTAGCAATGATGGTAGAATGTATCCTGTTGTGGCTGCCCGAGGAAATCACGAAACCAATGATGATTACATCTATCACTTGTTTGATACGCCGAGGAATAATTCGAGTGTTTATTATGCATTGACTTTCGGAGGCTCGTTGATCAGGGCCTATACACTCAATACCGAAATTGCTGTGAATGGAAATCAGGAATCATGGTTGCTCAATGATCTGACAGCCAATGACTTTGTTACCTGGAAAACAGCTCAGTACCACAAGCCAATAAGGCCACATGTGGCTGGTAAGCCAGAGCAAAATGGCCAGTACAATAGCTGGGCACAGAAGTTTTATGACTACAACGTAAAGCTCGTGGTAGAATGCGATGCGCACACCGTTAAAACCACCTGGCCAGTAATTCCATCTACAAACAGTGGCAACGACGAAGGTTTTATTCGTGATGATGCTAATGGAACCGTTTATGTAGGGGAAGGTTGCTGGGGAGCTCCCAACAGGACCAATGATGACGACAAATCATGGACTCGTAATTCAGGAAATTTTAACCAGTTTAAGTGGATTTTTGTGGATCAGAGCAAAATCGAAGTTCGAACAATCAAACTGGACAACGCTACTTCTGTAGGGGAGAACTCAAACGCCAATCCATTTTCCATACCAAGTAATCTTGACATCTGGAACCCGTCAAATGGTTCAGTGGTCACTATTCAAAACAACAATGTAGCCCTGCCAGTAGTGTCGATTATTTCTCCGGCAGATGGTAGTTACTTTGAAGGATTACCCACCATTAATGTTGATGCCACAGCCTCCGATAGTGATGGTACGGTTGCCTCTGTAGCATTTTATAGCAATGATCAACTCATAGCTACTGACAATACAGCCCCATATTCAGTTTCTTACGCTATCCCAACGGACGGAAGCTACACGCTTAAAGCAGTGGCAACAGACGATCAGGGCAATAGCAAGGAATCTAGCCCGGTCAATTTTACCGCCGGGGATTACAACTTTCTCGATGATGCCGAGTCACTCTCAGGGTGGACGTCATCAGGATCGCTTAGTCTGAGCTCTACGTCCAAACAAAGTGATCATTCCATTCAATTTGTAGGGAGCCAAACCGACGAGTTTCGTAAAGTATTCACTCCATACAATTCTGGAGCCAACCCCACTCATGCCAAATTAGAATTTTGGTATTACGTATCCAACGCTGCAGTCATGGGCAGTTCCAATCAAGTGGAACTCGGAAGTGGCGGTCAGGCGGATGTGGATGAATACCACTGGAGCCTGTCTGGTCTGGTAAATGGTTGGAACTTTATCAGCCTTAGCATTAGCGAAGCCTCAGTCAGCGGTAATCCCGACCTCAATGCGATCGACTGGTTTAGAATATACAATGTCAAATCAGGAAGTGTCACTACCAGGATTGACGGAATTCAGGTCGTTGACCCCTCAGCAGATTACACAGTGAGCAGCATCGAGGATTTGGACAATGGATCTCTTTTTCGATTTTCGCTAATGAGTGATAATAAGGGGGATAGCCCGCTATCAGCCACAGCTTCTAAATCCCTGACCAGCATGCAGCGAATGGATGCCTGGGTCCGTGGATCTGAGTTTGTGATCGGTGCTGGAGATCATCTTGTAAATTCAAACGGAAATGATCCTTTTCTATCGTTTATTCAAAACGACAGCTATTGGAAAACCAACTTCTATCCGAATATTGCTGATGGTGAAAATCAGGCATTTGGTAGCGGACAAGATGACTGGGGATCTGGTTGGCCGCTTTTTAACTATGTAGACAACTTCTTTGGGCGCAGCAATGTAGACATGCAGCCGAATAAGGTGGATTATTATGCACATTTCCAAAACAGTGGATTTAAAATACACTTAATCCAGCTTCACTTTTCTGATCAGCCTTCTAGTGCCAGTGTTGCCTTTAAGGAGGAGTCCAGAGCATTTATGCAGCAAAAGCTTGATTCACTCGCACCTTTAAAAACCAATAAGGATATTATCATCGTTATTGCCCATAGTAGAGGTGGTGATTTTGTGAAAGAAGCGAATTTCAATTCTTATCGAAAAAATTTGCTGTTATCTACGGCGGATATTTGTCTTTCAGCTACCATTCATACGTTTGAGCGCTACCCTCAATATAATGTCAACTATCCAAATGGAGCAGTACATTATAATACCGGTTCTGTGTGTCACACAGGTTCCACTCACGGATATATGGAGTTTCATGTATTGGACAACCCTCCAAGAGTGGTCATCCAGTACATCAATGTAGAGGATAATAGTACCCGACAACTTCAAACGGGATATATCGATGGAATAGGTGATCCAACCCTGGCACTGGTCAAAGAGATCAATGGGCCAGCTTATGATGTAGATTGGGCGACATTGCCACTTTCTACGGATGATTGCCCGAACGATCCTGACAAATCGAGCCCGGGTGAGTGTGGTTGCGGAGTTCAGGAAGGTACCTGTTCGCCAAATACCCTAGTGGTCAACAATGGATCTGGTGATGGAGATTATGCTCATGATGCCACGGTTAATATCAGTGCTGATGCAGCACCTCCGGGTCAGGTGTTTGACCAGTGGGTAGTGGATTCAGGTTCGCCAACTATCACGAATGCCAATGCAAGTAGTACGACCATGGTGATGGGAGCATCAGACGTATCCATTACTGCTACTTTTACTGCTACCAATCTTACGAACGCAGCATCTTTTGTTTCGCAAATAGTGCCATCTACGATGGTGGCAGGTGATTCAGTGGAAGTAACTGTAGTGATGAGCAACACCGGGCAGACTACATGGAGAAAAACTGATCTGCATAAGTTGGGAAGCCAAAATCCACAGGATAATCCAGACTGGGGTTTTCAACGTGTAGAGCTTGAGGAGGGGGAAGAGATTGCACCTGGTCAGCAAAAAGCGTTCACCTTCACCATTACAGCACCAAGTGCCGCTGGAACATACAATTTCCAATGGCGAATGGTACAGGATATGGTAGAGTGGTTTGGTGAGCAGTCTACCAATAAGGTAGTTACCGTTACGGCAGCACCGGATCAGGATCAGTTGACACATAAACTGATGATGGGCTATCAAGGATGGTTCCTGGCACAGTCAGATAACTCCACACCGAATGAATGGCGCCACTGGTTCAACAGTGCCGGAAGAACAGATCCTTCTGCAGCCAACATTGGGGTGGACATGTGGCCCGATATGTCGGAATACACGGATACTCATAATACCAACATGACCTACTCTGATGGTACGAATGCGGCATTGTTTTCTTCTCATGACCTGAGCACCACACGCAAACACTTTGAGTGGATGCAAGATTATAACGTTCACGGCGTTTATTTACAGCGCTTTTTGGGAGAAGTACAGGACAATCGATTCTTCCAGGTTCGAAATGATGTGCTGGAAAATGTGATATCAGCTTCGACAGAGTATGATCGCAAATTCTCGATCATGTATGATGTTTCAGGTGTAGCCGATGATGGAACCTTGCTCACTAAAATCACTGATGACTGGGAGTATTTGATTGATACCTTTGATATTCTAAATGCACCAGAGTATGTCCATCAGAATGGTAAACCGGTTATTGCAATATGGGGTATCGGATTTAAGGATAGAGGACTTACCACTGCGACTTTCCAATCTCTCATCGACTATTTCAGGAATACACATGGAATGTATGTGGTTGGAGGAGTACCTAGCGGTTGGCAAACCCTTTCCGGGGATTCAGAAACCGGAAGCGGGTGGACCTCTGTGTATCATTCCCTGGATATGATTTCGCCATGGACGGTAGGTCGATATGGCAATACTGGAGTGGATAATTGGAAGACCACCAAGATTGTTCCGGATTTGGCGGATTGTAATACCAATGGTGTGGATTATATGCCGGTCATATGGCCCGGATTCTCCTGGCTAAACTTACATGGAGGCACGTTCAACCAACATCCTAGATATGGTGGTGATTTCTACTGGAAACAAGCTTACAATGCCATAGATGCAGGTTCTGATTTCATCTATGTAGCCATGTTTGATGAAGTAGACGAAGGTACAGCAATGTTTAAGATTGCAGAGACAGAGGCTGACTTACCCGTAGGCCTGAAGTCTACCATGGTCACTCTCGACGAAGATCAGGAAAGTTTGCCTAGTGACTGGTATTTGCAATTGGCGGATGCCACACAGCAAATGCTGGATGGTACTATACCAATGTCAGCGACCATCCCCATCACACCATCTATCAATGGAAATGGAGCAGTCTTCGTCTCTCAAAGCGTTCCTTCGTCTCTTGATGTAAGTGAATCGTTTACGGCGACAGTCACAATGAAGAATACTGGTAATACCACCTGGACTCAAGCTGATCTGTACAAGCTGGGAAGTCAGAATATCCAGGATAACAATAATTGGGGGTCTACTCGGATAGAACTAACAGCAAGTGATAGCGTATCTCCAAATGAAGAAGTGACTTTTACATTTAACACCTCAGCTCCAGCTAACGCAGGGGTATACAATTTCCAATGGAGAATGGTGCAGGATGAAGTGGAATGGTTTGGAGCCACCACGGAAAATGTCATTGTGACCGTAGGAAACCTCTCCAATTACCTGGACGAGTGTGACGCCACGACCAGTTGGGGTTCCTCTCAAACCATCACAGTAAGCACAGAAAAACAACAAGGGACTGGAAGTCTAGAGTTTATTGGAGCCACGGAGATGGAGTTTCAGAAGGTGTTTAGTCCAGCCTACAATGGAGGATTGAATGAGACAGATGCTGTATTACGTTTTTGGTACTATGTCTCTGATGTTTCTCAGCTTACAGGAAATAATCAAGTGGAGCTAGGTAGTGCAGGACAATCAGATTCGTTGGAATATAATTGGAGCCTACCGCCATTGTCTGATGGATGGAACTTGGTTGATCTGAATCTTAGCGAAGCAAGTAAGATTGGATCGCCGGATATCAATGCCATCAATTGGTTTAGATTGTACAATTTCAAATCGTCTTCGATTACCACACGAATTGACGCGATTCAACTCATTGATCCGAGTGGAGGAGTGAACTATCAGCTAACAGTTAACAGTGGTAGTGGTGATGGCAGTTATGCAGACGGAACCAATGTGAACATCGTAGCTGATGCACCACCATCTGGCAAGGAGTTTGACATCTGGGCGATTGATGCCGGTACGATCCTTTTTGCGGACCAAAATGCAGCGAATACCACCGCAACAATCAACAATAGTGGGGCGACGATCAGTGCTACCTATAAGGATATTGACTATGAGCTGATTGTAAATAGTGGTTCAGGTTCAGGTTCTTATGTTTCTGGAGCAGATGTGAGCATAGTGGCCAACGCTGCACCGACAGGTATGGAATTTGATGCCTGGGTTATTGATTCAGGGTCCCCGAGCATCGTAGATCCGGATGCCATTAGTACCAACCTGACCATGGGTGCTACTAATGCCGAAGTGACGGCTACTTATCGCAATATCGATTATTCATTAACAGTGAATAGTGGTAGCGGGGGCGGAACCTTCACGTATAACCAGTCGGTAAGCATTGTCGCAGATGCGGCACCTTCCGGACAGGAGTTTGACTCATGGACAATAGATTCCGGGAATGCTACCATTGCAGATCTACTTGCCTCATCCACCACTTTGACGATGGGTGCGAATAATGTTTCGGTGACAGCTAATTACGTGACCAGTACCTATGCACTGGTGGTGAACAGCGGAAGTGGAAGCGGAAGCTATGCTCCGGGAGCCACAGTGAATATCACAGCCAATGCTGCGCCGGCCGGACAGGTGTTTACTAGCTGGACCGTGGACTCTGGAAGTCCATCTATAGCAGATGTGAATGCCTCCAGCACTACACTGACCATGCCTTCAGGTACGGCCACCATTACGGCCAACTATCAGTCCATTCAAAATGGAGCTCAATTTATCTCCAATAGTGGAGTGCCAACTGCGCTTAATATCGGTCAGACGGCTACTGTGAGTGTGACTATGAAGAATACGGGAACATCTTCCTGGACCAAGGCTGACCTGTACAAGTTGGGAAGTCAGAATGAGCAGGACAATACGGACTGGGGAATGAATAGAGTCTGGTTGGATGATTCTGATAACATCAGTCCGAATGCTCAGAAAACCTTCACTTTTGACATCACTGCACCGTCGGTAGCTGGTACCTACAATTTCCAGTGGAAGATGGTTCAGGACAATGTAGAGTGGTTTGGTGACCAATCAGGAAATGTGAGTATCACGGTTCTTGATCCCAACAACTTCCTGGATGACTGTGATGCGCTGACTGGTTGGAATTCCTCCGGGTCTAATAATCTGGTGCTAAGCGGTACTGTCAAGCAGGGCACCAATAGCGTTAAAATCATTGGGTCTGGTACGAATGAGTTTAATAAAGTATTCAGTCCAGTATATGTCTCAGGTCTTACACCTTCGAATGCGCGTTTAGAGTTTTGGTACTATGTATCTGATCCTTCTAAAATGAGTACATCCAGCAACCAGGTGGAACTTGGTAGCGGAGGTCAACCAGATCAAAACGAGTATCACTGGAACCTAACCAGTTTTTCAAGTGGTTGGAATTTCGTTAGTCTGGACGTTAGCTCAGCGAGCACAACAGGAGGCACACCGGATCTGGATGCCATCAATTGGTTCCGAATCTACAATTCCAAATCCGGATCGGTGACCAACCGAATTGATGCCATCAAATTAGTGAGCAACGGAGGTGCCAGAACATCCAATTCGTTGGATTTCCAGGAGTTGTCCATCAAGGAAACGAAAATCTACCCTAATCCGGTTTCAGAGTTTGTGACCATCGAGTTAGGTTCAGAGGCAACAGAAGGGGTATCAGTAGTTGTGTACAACATGGCAGGGGTGAAAGTGCTGGATCAAAAATTTGATCAGCCGAATACCCGATACAGAATCCCTGTTGAGTACCTGAAGTCGGGTGTGCACTTGATCGAGGTACAAGCTGGCAATCAAAGTGTGGCCAAGAGAATTATTATTGAATAACCAGCTATAACTAGCAAAGACCTCACTGGATATCCAGTGAGACTTTGCTAGTTACTTTACTAATTATAACATTGATTAAATAAATATGGAGAATCAAAAGTTTATTATTGGAGTAGAAGTTGGAGGTGGTCATATATCGGCAGCCTTAGTCACGACTGCTGGCGATATTGTTCCCGACACGGTCAAGTATTTTCGCATCGATTCTGGAGCAAGTGCTGATGATGTGCTAAAGAAATGGGTTTTGCCTATTAAGAGCGTAATGAATAAAGCCAAATTGGAAGATATTCTGGGAATTTCCTTTGCCATGCCAGGTGCATTTGATTATAAAAATGGCATTGCACTATTTCAGGGAAATGGCAAGTACGATGCGTTGTACAACCTAAATATCACTGAAGAAGTATCTGACAGGTTGAGCTTGAATACTCCGTTACCAATGCGGTACATCAATGATGCCACCGCGTTTGCCATTGGTGCCTGCTGGAAAGGGGAGGCTCAAAAACATGAGCGGTCTATTTGCTTTACACTGGGCACAGGGATTGGATCTGCATTCATGAAGGGTGGTGTACCTATTGTCAGTGACAGGAATGTGCCTGAGCACGGCTGTTTTTGGCATCTTCCATTTCAAGAAGGGATAGTCGATGACTACTTTTCTACTCGTTGGTTCATGCAAGAAAGTGAAACGAAGTATGGAGTCAAAGTAAATGGTGTAAAGTCACTTGCTGCAGCTGCACGAAAACATCAGCATGCACAGGAAATATTTGCCAGGTTTGGACATAACATGGGACAGCTAATTGCTCCATGGGTAAAAAGGTTCCAGCCGACTTGTCTTTGCTTTGGTGGCAATATCTCCCAGTCTGCTGACTTGTTCAAAAGACACCTGGAGGAGGAGTTAAATAGTCATGGAGTATCAGTAAAAATCACCTTTAGTGATCAGACGGAAGAACTTGCGTTAGTGGGGAGTACCAGATTATATGAAGAGACGATGTGGGAAAAAGTGGCTTTGGAGTTACCCACGATGTGATAGGCGTATAGTCGATTGGTGACGTGATAATTACGATGGTAGAAAAATTAACCTTATTAAATAAGTTATGATAAATTCGATACTTATACGACGGTCTTATTTCTTTTTGATACTATTTGGCACTCTTTGGTTGCTGGGGTGTCAGAGTAGCAGTCAAGGCCAGGATGATTCGGATCAACCAAAGGATAAGAATGTCCTAATGATCATCGTAGATGACCTCAAGCCGACACTGGGAACTTACGGAGATACCCTGGCGATTACTCCCAACATTGACAGACTTGCTGCATCGGGTGTTCAGTTCAATCGTGCCTATTGTAATTTTGCAGTTTGCGGACCTAGCAGATCGTCTTTTTTGACAGGATTGAGACCGGAAACCCTGGGGATTTTAGATAATGTAACGCCATTACAGTCGGTATTGGGTGATAAGCCCACGTTGCCCTACCTGTTCAAGCAAAATGGTTTTGAGACCATAGGGATTGGTAAGACCTTTCATGACAAAGATCCAAGCCATGAAGACCCTAAGGCTTGGGACGCCTACTATAAATTTCAAACGACTCCTCTTGGCGAGAGCGGGGAGAAAAGAAATGTGACCAATGGGGAGTTTCCCTGGTGCTATTGGCAGGCAGCTAAAGGGACTAATCTGGATCAGCAAGATGGACAGGTGGCCCAAAAAGCAGTACAAGAGATCAAAAGACAACGAGATCAACCCTTTTTTCTGGCAGTTGGGCTGCACAAGCCACATGACCCATTTGTAGCACCGAAAGAGTATTTTGATAAGTATCCGATTGAGGATATCGAGGTGCCAGTACTTCCAGAGGGCTGGGATAGAGCTTATGAACATTCTTTGCCAGGATGGACAGCGGTGTTCGATCAGATGAGTGATCGTGACAAAAAGGAATTGAAAAGGGCATATTACGCCTGTACCACGTTTATGGATGCTTTGGTTGGTCAGATCATCGATGCATTAAAGGAAAGTGGCCAGTATGAGAATACACTGATTGTGTTTTTTGGCGATCATGGATATCATCTGGGCGAGCATGGTTGGTGGAACAAAGTTACCGTGTACGAGGAGGGTGTTAATGCTCCCTTTATAATGGCTGGTAATTCGGTAGGTAAAAAAGGAATCAAGTCTAATGCCATGTTTGAATTTATAGACATATACCCGACGCTTGCAGAACTCATGAATCTCGAGTCTGTACCTGATTACCTCGAGGGTGAAAGTTTTGCATCGGTAGTGGCCGATCCTGAGTTGCCATTTAAAGAGACCGTATATGGAGTGACCAAACGAGGTGATATGATGGGACGCATGGTGAAAACGGAGCATTGGAGGTATATCGAATGGGATGAGGGTCGCTCTGGAAGAGAGTTGTATAATCAAGTAGATGATCCACTGGAGTATCAAAATCTAGCGACAAGCGATAACTACTATCAGGAAGTCATGTCGCGACTGAGTGACTCGTTAAGAAATCGTTAAGAGACTGAAGGTTTGCGCTGATTTTATAGGTAAACCACTTGAGATCAAGGAGATCGGTCTATTATAGCTTTTGCAATTATTCGATAATAAACAATAGATTTTGTAATTAATAGCATCAGATTAACTCTTTATTTATCATCTATTAATTAGTGGCACCTTTATTTGATGAAGAAGCTGTTCATTATCTGTATAGCCAGATGCATTATCGTTAGAAAAACTTGAGAACCGACCAGCTGCGTAGGCTTCGGCCACAACACATTGAAAAGAAAAAACCAAATGAGATATTTATTACTTCTAGTTCTTCTTTCCACCTTTTATTTAGGACAAGCGCAGACGATTGGGTTACCTGTAGAGGTACTCGGAGAACAAGGAAAGATTGTAAGCAGGAGCATAGACCTGACAGAAGCAGAAGCATTAAAAGCCGATCGATTGTGGTTACAAATCAACAGCCTCACTTATGAAAATAAAGCGTCGATTCGAATCAATCAGGGAGCATGGTACGACCTAAATCATGAATCGGTCGAAATGCAGTATCAGGAAAAGGCTCGTGGAGGAATGGTGCACGGAGGGTTCAATACGGTGCGATTGAGTATTCCGGTGTCTGGAATTCAGGCCGGTACCAATACCATTGATTTTAGATTCAACCGCTCGGATGGCATTTCTATTGGATACCGGGTGGTTACGTTTAATCTTCTGGATGCTGCTAGTCAGCCAATAATTCCGGAAGATCGATTCACAGAAGATGATCCTGCCACTTGGGAGGCACCTTATACAGATGCGACTTCCATTGCTGAAGGGAAGAATCTATGGGAAAATGCATCTCTTTGGAGTAATTACCTGGAAGAGGATACAACCGGTCAATGGTATGCCTACGATCTACAAGCCTCGGTACCAATCAAGGCAACCTGTGCTGACTGTCATGTGGCTAATGGATTTGATCTGGAATATTTTAGTTACTCCAATGAATCCATAATCGAACGATCCAAATTTCACAAACTGACTGAAGAAGAAGGTAAAAAGATCACCTCATACATCCGTTCTCTATCTGGAACTGTAGAGGGCCTGGGCAGATACGGACGACCCTGGAACCCTCCCTACCAACCTGGTCCAGAGTTAAAAAATAAAAGCATCGATAAGTGGGCCGCAGGCGCCGGATTAGATGCGATACTGGAAAAAGATAAAGACATGCTTGACTACATGTTTCCCAATGGGATAGACAGTTTAAGCATTGCTGAGTACTTTGATTCAGATAAAGTAGAAGATCACACATTGATGCCCTTAGCCATTCAGCTTCCGGATTGGAAACATTGGCTACCGATTGTCCATCCGATGGATGCTTTTTCAAGGGATGATTTTTACCATACCACGAATGTATCCATACATCCAAAAAAAGGTATGGAGCGTTTAGAGGCTTATTTGAATGAAATGCCTCCTGCTGAAAGAAATAAAGGAGACCTTCAAAATGAGTTGAGAATCTTTCATCGGCACTTTCGTCACTTTATGGATCAGACAGAGGGTGCTGTCAGGCACTGGCGTACAGGTGGAGACGCTGTTAGAAACGGTACCTACAATGAGCGAGTGGCAGCTATTCAAGATGAAATTCCGGTAGAGCTGGCTGTGACCAGTCTGGCGCGCTTACTTGCTGTAAAGAATTTTGAATACATGAACCTGTTTAATCTTCAGGATAAGGCCGAGTGGTTCACCATTGAAGAAGATAAATCTGAGTTGACAGAACGTGGTTGGCAGTGGATAGGGATGGACTATAATGTGTTTGAAGTCCCTCCTCATTTTACTTCTTGTGTCAAGACGGTGAATTGCGATGAGTTTGTAGGGCAACCCAGAGCGACTGGTCACTACGAGTCTACGGCCTGGTATCAGCTACAACTGGTCATCAACGGAGGCAATGGCAATACTGGCGGAAATCACCCGATGGATTGGCAGTACCAGCTGGACTTCATCAAACGCGCATCTGCAAGCTCCGGGATACCCGAGCCTGTGAGGTATTATCATTCCCTCAATGCGATGTACCAGCTTAGGAGCAATGAGAAAAACAAAGGGCCCAATTCAGGAAATGGGTTTCGCGCAAGACAGCAGCTGCCTCACTGGTTTTATGGTATAAATGATAACAATTCGTTTTCCGGTTTTGCTCCTGGTGAGTTTCCTGGCTTACTCGATGACATCCAGCCTGGGTTTCAACGGCAGACGCTTAATGCACTTTTGAGGCAGTTTCTAAAAGAGGTGAACAAGCCTGAAATGAGTTTGAACAATTGGAGAAGAAAGTCGCCGCATGGAGGAGCCAATGAACTGGAGCCTGCTTCCAAGTCTGGTGGACTGATCAACATCGAAGAAAAACTTGGCTTGTACTACTATACTGACAAGATGTATTACCTCATACCGAGGTTTGCCGCAAGCGGTGTGGACTGTGAGATCATCAATGGACTGATCGACTGGTCAGCTGAAGCATGGCCCAACTATGATTGGCATCAGTTTAGACAGCTTACTAAATCATCTGTTATTTTAGCTCATAATGGGTCAGATGAATGTAGTGTGCTTCCTACTCAGTTTGAGGCTAAAATTGGGAATGCCGGGGATTATCCGGTATTCGAATGGCGTGTAAATGGTGTTTTGCAAGCAGAAAATTCCGCAACCTTCAACTATGATTTGGCCAAACCCACAGATCGCGTAAGCGTGAAAGTAATCAGTAGCCAGAATTGTGTCAATCAAAAATCTGCTGAAGCAGAATACATGCTGCCACCGAAGGACTATTCTGTATTACTAAGCAAGAATGGGGGAGAATGGCTTGAAGATAGCGATGTAGCTGTCTGTGATAATGATGAGATTTCCATCAAAGTTGAGATACCAGTGGAACCATTGCTGTGGCTGGATGCCAACCAGATATCAGAAGATCAAGGTCTTGCTGATGGAGGTCAAGTGACTTCATGGGATGATCGGTCGGGTAATAACTACAACGTTTCTGCTGATCAGGAGGCGCTTTATCCTGTTTATGACAGTCAGGGGCTCAATGGACTTCCGGCAGTCATGTTTGGTATGGATAATAATGCCGACGGACTTAGGTTGTTTAGTACCACGGATGATGATTTCATGGAGGAAGACTGGACCATGGTCATGGTGGGTGAAGAAAGAGGGATTGCCGATTGGGCAGATGTCATCGGCAATAAGACCGAGAGTAAATATGACGATGGGTGGTTCATGCGCTTTTCCAATCAGGGAAAGTCAGAAATATCTGCGGGAGGAGAATACTACGGAGGTAGCCACTATGCATTACCGTTTCAATTCATTGCTGTAATGCGCAAGCGTGGTGATGTTGTATCGCTTCATCTCAATGGTCGATTTGAGCGATCTCTCACGGTGAAGGAAGGGGAGAGAATAACCACCGAAAATGAAATATTTTTGGGGCTGGCTGACAAAGGAAATGCCAACAGCAACAGGTTCCATCACGGACCAATTTCCGAAGTAATGTTCTTTAACACCGCTCTTTCAGCTCAGGATCAGGATGTTTTAGAGGGTTATCTGGCCCATAAATGGAAAATGGATGAGAATCTCCCTCTCTCTCATACCTACATGGCGAGCTCACCGCTCAATGTAGAGATGCATCTTCCTGGCAATCACACAGTAGCATTTAACGATCAGAATCCTACACACGCTTATCAGGTGACGTCAGAAACGCAAGGGGTGCTGAGGTTTTATGATCAGGGGAAGTCCTGTTCAACTCCCGATTTTGAGATTAATGCAGGTTACGCCATAGATCCAGAGTTGGAAGCAATCAGCGTGAAATACACACTGGATGGAAGACCAGTCATTGGAGATCAGGTGGTAGTGGTTTCTGAAGGTCAACGTCTCACCCTTGAGCCGGAAAACACATTTGGAGAATACCAGTGGATTCCTCCGGCAGGTACACCGCTTGAAATCAATACCAATCCAACGATTGAGGAGGTGGCCAATGATCAGAGTATTGGGATTTGGAAGCTGCGCATGGGATTTGGGGATTGTTACTCAAGTGCTGTAAGAGAGGTTCCATTTGAAGTGCTCTATACCAATGAAGGAGCTTACGAAGTGTCTGTGGTAATAGACGGCTCGGGTACGAGCAGCTTAGATGGAATCATAGCGGTCAATCATGGCAGTAGTTTGAATTTGGAACTAATGCCTGCAGAAGGTCATAAACTAGAAGGTATTCTGCTCAATGATGTACAGCAAGAGCTCCCAACTAATAATGGAGAGCAGGTGTATTATGAGCTGACAAATGTACAGGCTGACGGTCAGCTTCAGGTAGTATTTGCCGAACGTCAGAAGTATGAAATAACGCTAACTGCAGCTTCTGGAGGTGCTTTTGATCAGGAGCCGGGAATATATGAGGTGTTTGAGGGAAGTTCGTGGAGCACTATAGTGATGGCAGGAGAGGGTCATCGGATTGATGACGTTTTGGTTGATAGTGAATCTCAAGGTGCACGTTCCAAAATCGAATTATCGGATATCACTAAAAACCATACAGTGGAAGTAAATTTCGCGAAGTACAGTTACGCGATTTCGGCTAGGGCGGGATACTTTGGGAGTGTATCAAATGAGGGAGAGACCTGGTACGAATATGGAAGTGATGTCACCTATTCGTTTACACCAAATGAAGGGTATGAAGTGGAGGAAGTATGGGTAGATGGACAATCACAGGGGGCTATTGATTCTTATGATTTCACTGATATCCAGTCTTATCATAGTGTTGAGGTGAGTTTTAAAAAGGAGGAGGTTTATCATACCATTACTGTTATTGATCCCGATCATGGTTCGATTTCACCAGGTACTGTAGACGTGAAGCAAGGTGCTTTTGCGTCATTTGATATAACGCCGGATGAGGGTTATGTACTTGATCAAGTGCTAATTAATGGCAGATCTGTAGGTAAGTTCGACTCGTATACATTCAATAATGTGCATGAATCACATACCTTAACGGCTGTTTTTGAAGCGGTAATTGTTGCTAAAGAAGCAGTGACGATTGATCGGGTTTATCCTAACCCGGCAATTGACCGATTTCAAATTCGCACCAATCGGGAGATTGCTGGAGTAAAAGTCTTTACATTGGACGGCCAAGAGATGCCCATTAGGCATTCGGACAAGTTTCGAAATGTTGCCTTGGAAAGCTTAGACTCCAATGCCAAGATCCTTCTGGTACGTGTATCATTTGAAGATGGCCATAATGAAGTCCATAAACTATTGATCAAATAATTACCATACCTGAGAGTTTCCAAGATGATAAATTATCGATTAAGCATTAGCATTTTCCTGCTGATTGGATGTTTGAGTTGCGACCAGCAAGTATCCACCATCACTTTCATCCAAATGTGTGATCCACAGATCGGAATGGGGGGATATGAGGAGGATATCATTCGGCTGGATCAGGCGGTGAACAAAGCCAATGCCTTGGGCACTGATTTTGTGATTGTTTGTGGAGATTTAGTACACCATGCACATGATAGCGCTTATGATGATTTTGAAGCAGCGATTAATCAACTAAAGATGCCCTACCTACTGGCACCCGGCAATCACGATTTAGGCAACATCCCGAGTGACAGTGCGCTTAGGGCCTACCGAGCTAGATTGGGGAAGGATTATTTTGTCAGTCATCACGAGCAGGTATCAATGGAGGTGATCAATACCCAACTCATCAAGCAAAATGTGCCGATTGAGTCTGATCGGCAGATGAAATGGATAGCAGCTACGCTGGATAGTCTTTCAAGTACGCAACAAAAAGTGTTTGTGATGGGGCACTATCCACTTTTCACCAAAGAGGTGAACGAGGAAGAAAATTACTTCAACTTACCGGAAACCCAACGAACCGAGCTCTTGCAATTATTTGAATCCTACGGAGTGGGGGCGTATCTATCGGGCCATAAACATGAGTTGCTTGTCAATGAACATGCCGGGATATTGCTGGTAAGCGGAGAAACAACGAGTAAAAATTTTGATCAACGTCCATTTGGCTTTCGTCAGTGGACGATAGGTCGGCAGAATATAAAGCATGAGTTCATACCGTTATAATATGATATAACATGAACTAATCGGATGTAACTAAAATCGTAACAATAATTATTCATGAGTGTAGCAATTGGAGTTGATATTGGAGGAACCCATATCACCTCATGTGGAGTGGATTTGTTGAGTGGTCAATTAATTGAAAACTCACGTTTTGAAAGAGATGTAGATAGTGGGGCTTCCAAGGAGGAGATTTTGTCTTCCTGGGCAGAACCAATCAATGCAACCTTAAGGGCACTTGGTAAGCCTGTGGAAGGTGTGGGATTTGGGATGCCCGGATCTTTTAATTATAAGGATGGTATTGCGCTCTTTTCCAACAATGCAAAGTATGAGGCGCTTTACCAGGTGAATGTAAGGCATGAGTTGAAGTCTTACCTAGACGATCATTACCTGGAGCTGCGTTTTATCAATGACGCATCGGCCTTTGCGGTGGGCACTGCCTGGTTTGGTAAGGCAAAATACCATGAGCGAGCTCTCTGCCTGACCTTGGGAACAGGATTTGGCTCTTGTTTCATTGAGCAGGGGAAGCCAGTTGTCCAGAGCAAGGTCGTTCCAGAGCATGGCTGTTTGTGGTATTTACCTTTCAGGGACAGTATAGCCGATGACTATTTTTCTACCAGATGGTTTGTCTCTCAGTATTATCAAAGAACAGGTATACGAGTAAGAGGTGTTAAGGAATTGATCAAATCGGGTGATCCGGAAGTAGTGATTGCTCTTTTTGATGAATTTGGGGAGAATATGGCTCGTTTTATTTATCCATGGATTCGGCGATTTCAGCCAGATATTATAGTTGTTGGGGGCAATATTTCCAAAGCATGGAACTTGATTAAGCCTTCTTTTGATGCCTACCTTATGGTCCGGGAAATACAGGTTAATGTAGTCACATCTGGCTTGATGGTAGATGCGGCTATTTCTGGAAGTGCCAGACTTAATGATACGAATTTCTGGGAAAGTGTCGTTCATGAACTTCCAGTGCAATAGAAAGTTCAATTGTATTC
>JAMWZA010000039.1 GCA_024305105.1 Marinoscillum sp. | reverse complement strand
CTGCTAAAACCCTTGCACTTGCTGAAAAACATTACACTTTTAAATACATCATCACGATGAAAGTCATGCAGTTACGTTACCAGAAGCGTTTTTCAGCAGGCCCTAAATATGTCTAAAAAACCATAGCCTCTGCAGCATACGATTCATCAAGCATCGGATGAAAATGAAAGGGCAACATTAGTATATCCGCATAATCCTCACCCGTTTCTAACATATCCATATCATCCTCGTCATAGTACCAGTTGATGCGTAAGTTCGCTCCTCTGCGTTTTAATACCTTGAGCACTTTAAACAAATCAAACAAGCACTTAGAACTACTCGTATTGAAATATTGAAGGGCAATCTCCACTTCTATACTTTTAGATCTAAAAAAGAGCCGCTTGACTTTCTCAATTATCGGAAAATAAAGGTCTACTGAACTCTCAGGAGTTGATCTTCCTTTGATAATAATTTTCCCTTCATCTGATTCTAATTGAATTAGTGGACTATTGTTGGTTGGTTCTACTAATAGGTCAATCATCATTACTCAGCTTCTACAGCTTCCTCTATGGTCTCAAAGTACTCGATACGAAGTTTTGAAAGAATCTCTTTTGGAAATTTGGCCAGGAGAGGTTTTCTTGCAGCTTCCACTGCTTTCTTGAAATAGTCAAGCTCAGGTAAGACTTTAAAATGTTTGGACACTCCATAGTTAATCATTTCGGTCTTCCATTCGGTGAAGTACCACTTCATAGAAGGTTGGTGAAAGGTTCTTAGTTTCGTCTTATCAAACACGAACTTTTCGTACGATCCAGATTTGATTTCATCACCCAACATTTCAAAAACTTCCTTAAACCGTGTAATGGGAATGTAATCTTTATTTAAAACGCAAGCGATTATTTTTTTCTCCGGACTGGAATAACCAGTTGCATATTCATTCACAAAAATCGGCTCAAATCCTAAATGGTCCATTTTGTCTTACTCTTTAAGTTGTTGGTAATAAAAAATACATGTTAGTACATGCAATGAGTAAAACGTCAAGGTTTTGTGATTGTTTTAAGTTTTTGTTTAAATATTTTTTATTTCTATTAAACAAAACATTTTTACCACTTCAGGTATTAATCATTGACATTACTAATCAATCTTATATGGAATTCGAATTAGACATTCTTCTGGAAAAATTCCTTTTTTCCTACCCCAATGCACAAGGAGTCACCTTTCATAGTATGGAGTTGCCTATTACAAAAGCAAATGGAGCACATACGGACACCTTAGAAAGATATAAAGACATTCCTATGATGTCTATTGATGACGCATTTAACACAACGTTTAACTTCATAGTGACAGATGAAGGAACCATCATCATCTTCTTTGTAAAAAACCTTCATTTTATTTCGGTTTTTGTAGATGGAGATAATCCGAATAAGGAGTTAGCCAATAAAATGTACGCCAACTTCAAAGAAGAATTTGAAACTGTGATAGACAAACTTTATGAGACCCAATCAATTCATTAATCAATTAGAAAGCAATTTTGATCAAATCCTGGACATTGGATTTATCGTCAATGGAGAAATCAAAGCATATCAGCATCGTTCAGACCTGGACGCTGAGGACGTAGAAGGGCTGGTCATGCGGCTTTATTTTTTGGGTATGGACCCAGATAAGAAAATCAAATTTTTCATCAATCAATACGCTGAGGATAGGTTCCTATACTACATCAAAATAAGTGAAGAGGTTTGGCTTTTTGTTCTGAGCGACAATACCAGCTTCGCTAAGCTTCATTTTTTTATTCAGTACCTATTATCAGATATTGACGTCTCGTTTGAAGAAAATGAACCTGAGCTGAAGCAAAAATCAGAAGAACAAGAAAAACTGGAGTCTGCAAAACGAATTCAGAACCTCCTCTTCCCAAGCATGTCAAAAGCACTGGAATCCTTCTCAGAAAATTACTTCTACTATCAACCTAAAGACGTAGTTGGTGGAGATTTCTACTGGGCAAAATCTACAAAAGATTATCAGTGGTTAATCATCGGTGATTGTACCGGACATTCTGTAGAAGGAGCACTGGGATCTGTAAGTGTTATGTCGATCCTCAATCAGGTTTACGATCCAGAAATTGCCCCTCATTTGCTCATAAAAGCGCTTCATAGTAGTCTAAATGATATTCAAGAGCAAGACATTAACATTGGCTATGGAATCGGTTGTGAGATCATGGTTATGAAATACCACAAAAAAACCAAGACCTTGCAGTACAGCAGTAATGGGCTATCCATGTATTTGGTAAATGACAAAATCAAGAAATTTAAAACGAAGAGTTCGTCATTTGCTCCTGAGCGAGTAATCAAGTACATTCGGACAAGATCGCTTCAGCTTAACTCGAATGATGCAATATTTACCTGTTCTGATGGTCTGGCTGACCAACAAGGACATGACGGGAAAAAACTGAAAGTAAAAGGGATGCTTCAGCCGATAAGAGAACGGAACAACGAGGTAAGCAAAGAAACCGTAGAAATACCATTAAATAAGTGGAAGGGTAAAGCTCCACAAACAGACGACATCATTTTTTTATATTTAAAACCATGATTTTTTATGAAAGGCACTATTCATTACTGCCTTGAAGCAACCATCAAAGAAAACTACGGAGATTCTGCCTGGGCGAAATGTCAACAAGCGGTTGGTTTAAAGAAAAGCCATTCATTCGGGCAACAGATTCTCCAAGACATCAATGAGGAAGATTCGATAAAATTATTTCAGTTGAGTGCTGAAACGTTAAATATTGATCTCAAAACGCTCTTTGACCAGTTTGGAGACTATTGGTGCCTGACTTATGCACCTAAAATGTATCCGCAGTTTTTCGAAAAAGCACAATCTACAAAAGACATGTTGGTGGGGCTGGACCACATCCATCAGGTTGTAATCGGTAAAAAACCCGGTGCCAAACCGCCGAGATTTACGTATGAATGGCAAAAAGATGGAAGGCTTTTGATGACCTATAAGTCAGAAAGAGGATTATTCGAACTCTTTGAATCGTTGCTAAGAGGACTTGATAAAAGATTTGATAGCGAAACTTCAATTGAACGGGTTGGTAATAATTCACTATTATTGGGATTCCAATAACCTCAGTATTCTATCGGAATGTAGCTGAACGGAAGGCCCAATATGTCCTCATAATCTTCTCCCGTTTCCAGCATGTCCTCATCATCTTCTTCATAATACCAGTTGATGTGGACAGAACGCTCTGACGATTGCATTCCCTTAAGCGTCCTGAGCATGTCAAAAATACATTTACTACTACTGGTATTGAAATACTCCAGGGAGACATTCACTTGAATCTCTCCCTGCACATTGGCGAACAGCTCTTTGATTTTATTAATTACAGGATGATAAAGCTGTATGGAATTTTCAGGTGTGCTCTTTCCTTTTAATTCAATCAGCCCATTGGCTGAATCCAACATAATGAAGGGTGAAATTCGGGTAGGTTCAATCTGTAAATCAATCATGGCGGTAACTACATAAAGTCAAATTGAGAACTTTCGCTCATCCAACTTGCTAAAAATTGATGTAATAAGGTAACAATTTTATCAAGGGTCATCGTTAGAAAACCGACATTTTCGGAAACAGCAGCCACTTTTACGGTAAGTGATTCAATTGCTTCGACCAAATTCAACTCAAGCATACCAGAATTCAAAGAACTTTAGACCCTCAGATTCTGAGAGCAACCAAATTACTTTTAGTTCTAGTCCCCAGTTATCAAATGATCATGCCTAGAGATTTGCGCGCTGAATTATTAACTTCGAGCCAAAATTATAAACGTCGAAGCATAACCCATGTCAGAATTGAAACTTGTCTCCTGGAACGTCAACGGAATACGTGCTATTTTAAAGAAAGACTTCTTGAAGGATGTCGCAGACTTGAATCCAGATATCCTTTGTCTTCAGGAAACCAAGGCCCAGCCTGAGGATGTCCAATCAGCACTTGAAACAGTACCAGGTTACGAGTTTTACTACAATTCCTCCAAAGCCAGAAAAGGATACTCCGGTACTGCGATTCTTACAAAGACAAAGCCCCTGGAAGTCATATACGACATGGGTATTGAAGAACATGATCAGGAGGGACGAGTCATCACTACTGAGTTTGATCAATTCTTTTTGGTAACCGTTTATACCCCTAACTCTGGAGCTGGGATGAAGCGACTAGACTACCGAGCAGAATGGGATGTTGCTTTCAGAGATCACTTGATGGCACTTGATGAAAAAAAGCCTGTGGTGGTGTGTGGAGACTTAAACGTGGCTCATACAGAAATCGATATTGCCAGACCTAAACCGAATTACAATAAAACATCCGGTTACACTCAAACTGAAATTGATGGATTGGACAACATCCTGGAAGCTGGATTCATCGATACGTTTAGGCAATTTTATCCGGAAGAAGTAAAATATTCCTGGTGGAATTATAAGTTCAAAGCACGTGATCGAAATGTTGGTTGGCGAATCGATTATTTCCTGGCGAGTGAGCGACTAAAGGACCAACTAAAAGGTGCCGAAATTCACAATGAATATTTTGGTTCGGATCACTGCCCGGTTAGTTTACAGTTAGCCATCGATTGATGAATACCTGAGATTAGTTTACTTTTGCGCCCATAAACAAACTTACCCCATGGATACAAAGAGAATACCCCTTCATGACGTGCATGTTTCCCTAGGTGGGAAAATGGTGCCTTTCGCTGGATATGAGATGCCTGTCAGATACTCTTCGGATAAAGAAGAACACATGAAAGTACGCGAAGCAGTTGGTGTTTTTGATGTCTCGCACATGGGAGAATTCATGATTACTGGCCCAGAGGCACTTGACCTTATCCAAAAGGTTACCTCAAATGATGCCTCCAAAATCATTGATGGCCAGGCTCAGTATTCTTGCTTTCCAAACGATAAAGGTGGCATTGTAGATGATTTGATTGTTTACCGGTTCAGTGCTGAGAAATACATGCTTGTAGTGAATGCTTCTAACATTGAAAAGGATTGGAATTGGGTCAAGTCTCATAACAACTTCGACGCGCAGATGGAGGATATTTCTGAGCAGATGGTCCTATTTGCAGTGCAGGGTCCCAAAGCAAATGCGACACTTCAGAAGCTAACCAGCACGGATCTTTCTAGCATTAAATTCTATCACTTTGCCGAGGGTGAACTGGCCGGAAAGCAAATGATTATCTCAGGTACAGGATATACTGGAGCAGGCGGATTCGAACTTTATGTCCATAAAGAAAATGCCGAAGAAGTTTGGACAAAGCTTTTTGAAGCTGGAAAAGAATTTGGAATTGCGCCAATTGGACTAGGTGCCCGAGATACACTCAGACTAGAAATGGGATTTTGTTTGTATGGAAACGACATCACAGATGAGACCTCTCCATTAGAGGCTGGACTCGGCTGGATTACTAAATTCACCAAAGACTTCATCAATTCTGAAGCACTTAAAGCACAGAAGGAAGAAGGAGTTTCCCGTAAACTGGTCGGATTTGAAATGGTCGAGAAGGGAATTCCTAGACACGACTATGAAATCGTGGACGAGTCTGGTAGTATAATTGGAAAAGTAACCTCAGGAACCATGTCTCCACTGTTGAACAAAGGAATTGGTTTAGGATATGTGCAGCTAGGTCATCATAAACCTGAAAGTAAGATCTTCATCGCGGTTAGAAATAAACAACTGGAAGCCAAAGTAACCAAGCCTCCCTTTATCAAATGAATCAAGTAGAAGTTTGCCTTACACCAGAACTGATTGGTCAGTTCGATCTAACAAATAAAATTGTCGTTGCTGTAGACATTTTCAGAGCGACCTCCTGTATGGTCACCGGGATGGCCCATGGAGTGAAGTCTATTCACCCGGTGGGATCTGTGGAAGAGTGCCTGGAGCTCGGTCTAAAAAAGGGCATGATTACTGCCGGAGAACGTGGCGGTAAAAAACTAGAGGAGTTTACCATCGGCAATTCGCCATATGAATACATGCGAGATGAGTTTCAAGACAAATCCATAGTCGTAACTACCACCAATGGAACGCGCACTATTTTAGCATCTCTAGCGGCTGATCAAATTTTAATTGGAGCGTTTTTAAACCTAAGATCAGTTGCCAATTACCTTTCCACCTCTCGTAAGGATGTTGTAATTCATTGTGCAGGATGGAAAGGCACCGTCAACATTGAAGACACCCTTTTCGCTGGCGCGCTGATAGAAGAGATCAAAGCCTCACATAAGCGAAAAGGTGATCCGTCGCTGATAGCTCATCAACTCTACCGGGCCAATGCGCATGACTTAATGGAAATAGCGAAAGAATCCAGTCATGCACAGCGACTAGCTACATTCGGAATTGGTAAAGACATTGAATTCTGTATGAATCAGAGTTTATATAGTGTCTTGCCTGAGTTTAAAGACGGAAAGTTAGAGGCTATTTAGTAAACAGCGGAGGAATGGCACATTCTGTAATCTCCACACTTTCCCATACATTTTCTGTAATGTAAGGTTCAGTTGACTTCCATTTTTCAAGATCTGCTTCAGAGGTAAAGTTCATGATCATAACAGAACCAACCATTTTACCCTGCTCAATCATCGCTACGGCATAAAGAATCTTGCCGGCCTCTTTCAATTGCTTTACACCTTCCAGATGTGCTGGTCGGCTACTTTGTCTTCGATCAGCAGCATCTTTACCATCTCGTCCTATTACTAAATAGTGCATCCTAAAATTTCAATTTAGATCCAAACTCCATATCACTCAGCTCTATCTCCAATGCCTTGGTAGAAAGCTGTATTTCTCTGAGAGAGATAAACAAACTCAGTAATAAAAATACAAGTGATACACCAAAGGTATAACTACCCCACTGACCAATTTTTAAATAAATAAAAAACATTGCCAACACACACAGAAACAAACTAGCCACTCCCATAAACTGCATTGCCCGTATAAGAAATAGTCTCAACCTTAAGTTCTGTAGCTGCCCTTCCACTATACTCTTAGGGTTTTCCATGTATATCTTATGGAGCTGGCGAATGATGCTAGCTATCGCCAAAAAACGATTGGTATATGCCAGTAAGAGCAGTGAAATGGCAGGAAACAAGAGTGCGGGAGTTGTGAGCGTAACATCCATTAATGCAATTTTTCGTTATCCTGATGCCGTGTGGCATCCCGGATATTTTTCTTTTCAAAATTCTTCTTCAAAGCGTCCGTCAAATTTACTCCCGTCTGATTAGCCAAACAAATGAGCACCCAAAGCACGTCCGCCATCTCATCATCTAGCTCACGGTTTTTGTCAGACTCCTTGAACGACTGCTCGCCGTATTTTCGAGCCATCAACCGAGCCAGCTCTCCTACTTCTTCAGTAAGAATCGTCATATTGGTTAGCTCATTGAAATACCTTACTCCTACAGTATTTATCCACTCGTCTACCTTGGCCTGAGCTTCTTCTATTGTCATATTAACGTTTCACGTTTGCATCCAAATTTTCATTGAGATGACGTATCTCAAATCCTTCCATCTCTAGCTTGGTCAGGAAAAAAAGAAGTCGCTCCTCCTCTGCCTGACGAAGGGAATCACGGTCAGGTTCAAACTCATTAAAGTGCTCAACCGGGAATCGCTTACCAGGTGTATAATGGTCTTCCCAATAAAGAGCCTCATCCACAAACCCATCAGCACCATAGTAGTATTTGTATTCGGAAGCGATATTGTCGTCTTTAGAGACCACTACATGACCACTGAAGATCGGCACGTGTTCATCAAAATAGAAGTAATCGTCTCGGTCGATATGCGAGGTATGAAGCACTCCCACTAGCTTCAGCAGGGTTTCATCCATGAAATATCCACGAATTTTATAAATCGAATCTCCTTGATGAAAATCATCTTCTCGAATACTCACTCTATGGTTAGCATCTATGTCTCTTACTTTGTTATCAACTGCATCCACCAATGGTCTCTTCTCTCTACTGACCTCTGATGAACAGGACATGACTATCAAAGCAAAAATCGTTAGGTAAGTTGGCTTGATCATTATTGTCTGGTTTTTTGTACAATATAGTGATTTCCTAGTTTTCTCAAATTTAGGTATGCGAATGTCCGCCAGAAAACTTTCCTCCTGCAAGGAATCACAACAAACTCGTCCACATTACGTGAAACATTAAAAAATTAAACCTATGAAAAGACTACTAAAAGCATTCAAAACATTACTCAGTCTCAGCTTTATTGTGGCGGTTGTATTAGCTGCAGATGCACAAGACAAAAGCAAAAGACCCAGTCCACCAGCACAGACCAAGGCTACAGTAGATGGCACAGCAGTCACTATTGATTATAGTCAGCCTGCTGTAAAGGAACGAAAAGTATGGGATGGACTTGTTCCATATGGAAAAGTATGGAGAACAGGTGCCAACGAAGCTTCCTGGATAGAAGTAAGTAAAGATGTAACCATCAATGGCAAAAATCTTCCTAAAGGAAAGTACGGCCTATTTACCATACCTGGTGAGGAAGAATGGACTATCATTTTTAACAAAACCTGGGATCAGTGGGGAGCCTATGACTATGACAGTGAGAAAGACGTCCTCCGCATTTCGGCTAAATCAGAAAAGTCAGACAAATTCTATGAAAGATTCACCATCGATGCAAATGATAGTGGAACGGTGAGTATGAGTTGGGAAAATCTGGCTGTAAAATTTGATATCAAATAAAATAGAAAAGGAGGTCTTTGGCCTCCTTTTACTTTATATAATATTCATTGACTGTTCTTTGATCTTTTCCAGATCATCTTTCATTTGTACCACTGCCCGCTGAATCACCGCATCATTGGCTTTCGCACCGATGGTATTTATTTCTCTACCGATCTCCTGCGAAATGAATCCAAGCTTTTTACCCTCAGATTCACTAGCACCCATTACTTCTTTGAAGTAGTCCAAATGTCTGGCTAATCGTACTTTTTCCTCAGTGATATCCAATTTCTCGATGTAATAGATTAGTTCCTGTTCAAAACGGTTTTGATCCACTTGTGTCTTATCTCGGATTTCATCAATATTACTGGTAATACGCTCTCGGATTAAACGAATACGTTCTGGGTCTCTGGCTGTGACTTCTTTCAGACCAGCTGCAATACCATCAATATAGCTTTCCAGATTTTTTTGAAGTGTTTCGCCTTCCTCTGCTCTGAATGCATTGCACTTCTCCAATGCAGATTCCAAAGCCGATTTAACAATACCCCAATCCTGAAAAGACGAGGACTCATCCGCTACAATCACATCTGGAGAGTGTAGGGCAAGTCTGAATAAATCCTTTGGATTTGCTTCTACCTCACTCGCTAGTTTCTCGTATTGCTTGTAGTAAGATTTAAAAAGTCCCTCATTAATGTGGATATTAGGTTCATCCAGCCCAAGAGGGATGATATCGATTGAGAGGTTTACTTTCCCTCGTTTTAACTGATTGGTGATAATTCCCTTTACCTCTAGTTCACGATCTGAAAGCTCACGAGGAAGTTTAGGACTAAAGTCAAGAAACTTGCTATTAAGGGTCTTGATCTCAATTTTGATACGGTAATCTGATGACTCTGTCTCTGCAGAACCAAATCCTGTCATTGATTGAAGCATCCGTAAATTTAGAAATCTAAACCGAGAGTTAGGTAAATTCTTGTGTCGCCGACCTCAAAATCTCTAATTGGCTTGGCCACGTCCAACTTCAAATAGTACCCCAAAAGAACAGTACGAAGGCCCATACCATAGCTAGCAAGCCATGGATTTTGATAGTTGGAGAGCTCCGCAGTAAAGTTCGAAGTAACATATTTCTTCGTGAAGGCGCTGTTTTCGCGGGTAAAAGGTGGACGTCCTGTCCAGGCAGTTCCCAAATCATAGAACCCAATAATCTGAAAATTTCTTAGAAAAGCAGATGAGATCGGGGCACTGGAAAAATATCTAAATACCGGAAGTCTTAACTCTGCGTTAAACACCAATGCATCGGTTCCATACATTTGATTGTAGTCAAACCCGCGAAGATTGGTGACGAATTCTGTAAATAATAAATTAGAGTTGTCGAGCGAGTTCGACACTTTCAATGGATCTTCTTGTCCTTGATCTTCAAAGCTTTGGAACACCCAGTTCTGCATCCCTCCAATTAAGTATTGCTGGGAGTTGGGTCCCATCGATTTTCCATAAAACAAGCGACCGGCCAGGGTAAACTCTCGGTGAATTTTCTGATAATGACGAAGATCAACACGTAACTTACTAAAACTTTTACCTGCATTTAACACACCCAAATACTGCTCGAACTCAATAATTCCTCTAGTCCCCTGATAGATATTAAACCCACGTTCAATCGTGTTATCTAGCACCAGTGCTGCACGTGCTCCGGCATATTGCACATCATTATCGGGCGCTAGAGCAATGCTAGGGTTAGCAGAATTACGCACAGCCTCCCATTGTAAATTTCTAAAGGAAGTGCTTGTGTAAAAAGGTGCAACTTCTAACCTAAAGGTATTGGTAAGGGGTAAAGCTGCCGCCAGCTCCACACGGTTTAGGGCATACCGCTGAATAATGTTTTCTTCTGATCTACCACGTAAAAATGAGGTAGAAGGGTCTATAAGGTAGGAGTTGCGCTCAAATCTTAAGTGAAAATCCATCCAGTATTTCAAGTACTGATACTCTCCATAAATATTAGCTGATTTCAGATTTGTATTAGCCAAAACACCCCCATTGAGACGATGGTTTTCCAACATATCATTGATTTCTGTCTCTAGTAAGAAACTAAATCCTCTTATGGGGTCAATGGCAAATGAGGTAATGAGGTTATTAAAACTAAATCGGGGTTCATATGCTCTTGGACCTATGATGGTCGTTTCTTTCTCTAACTTTTGATAATTAGCGAAAAATGATTCGGGACGGAAACTAGGACGTTTTTCAGATTGTGGACGTTGTGGTTTTTCGTCCTCAAAAGTGTAATTATCTGTATCAATAAAGTCACCAGAAATCTCCTCCTCGCGCACTGGGTCTACAACTTCTTCTACCGCGATTAATGAATCCCTGTCCTCTTCAAAAATGAATGAATCGGGCAAGATCGCAGAATCCAGATCAGACAAGACTTCCGAAACGGGTTGAACTTTGTCTGGTGTAGCAGCTATAGGAGCCTTTCTATTCGCAGTTCTTTGCGCAAGATAGCGTGCTTGAAACATGCGCTGACGAGCGGTTTGTGGTGTAAACATCCGCTTATTTAAGTCGTACCCCAGATTAAAAACTTTCATACGACCATCATCCAGCATCAGATAACTCAATTTATCTGGATTAAAAGCAATGTCATAATCACTGATTCCATATTCGTAGTTGGAAAGCTGTACGAACGTCGAATCTGAAAGTGTGTATTTATAAAGATTTGAAATCCCCTTTTGATCACTCAGGTAGTATATTTCATTCCCATTTTTTGCTAAAGGCTTTCTGTCCACACTAAATGTATTCGTCAATCGTGCAAACTTCACAGTGGTCGTGTCCAGATTATACAAGAACAAATTGTACCTATCTGGCACATCATCCATCCTAATCCTTTCGAGTTCTACAGAATCAGACACACGATTTGAACTAAACACTATGGTGGCTGAGCCAGGAATAAAAACCGGATCCAAATCGTCATAAAGATCATCGGTAATTCGCTTGATCGCATTTCTCCTCATAGAGATAAGGTATAGATCATTTTGTCCTCCTATATCACCACTGATCACCGCCAACTTACCATTGTCGTTGAAAGAAAAACTCTCCACCTGTCTGAATCTGGTCAGCGGTTTCTGCAGCTTCTCTTTTGTCTCGGTATTGTAAGTATTAAGGTATAAATAGCCTCGTTTGTACAACAGCACACCAAGCGTTTCATTGTCTTGCCAGTCAATTAGTGGTAGATGATAATCAACTTCTTGCTCATTGATTAAATAACCGCCATTGACAACAGTGGACTCTTTACCAGAGGTAAGATCCATCACATTGACCTTGAACCGGCCATTCTTATGATAGACATATGCTACTTTATCGCCATTGGCATTCGTCCGTACATGATTCAGCGTTACTTCCTTATTCCTAAAAGACGCTACTTCATTATTTAAATCAGGCGATTTATAATTCTCCTCAATCTCCTGTTTTTGAAACAGGTAAAAATTTTGCCAATCAGTCAGAAATTCTTTGAACGTTACTCCCAGTGTATTCGCAATACTTGTTTCCTCATTGCGAATGATTCTGGTCAGATTTAGCACATTGGAAATATTGCTCTTACCATATTGTAAAGCAATGTAGTTCCAGATGGACTGACCAACGATCGCCGCCTCCTCATCCTGAATTTTTACAAGTTTATTTATTTTTCTACGATCAAGATAGTCACGGACGTAATCGTCCATTTCTCCCGACCAGCCATAGGCCAGATATCTCGCAGCGCCTTCAATAAACCATTCGGGCAAAGACAATAAATAGGAGTTTTGGAATATCTCAGCCAGACTACCACCAAACATCATGTCATTGATCAACATCTCTGACATGTTGTACATGATCTCTTTTTTAAACAGATCTGACTGACCTGGATATGCTAGCTCTATTTGAAGTTTGACAAAATCCGTCTTTCCCCCAATGGTAAAGACATCACCACCAATACCCATGTTGCTTTGCTGCAAATCATGGATGGAATTGTAAATAAATATCTTGGTTTTGGTGTAAGGTGCGTATCCTAGGATGTCCGTCAGATCAACAAATTCATCCTCCAGATATTCCAATGCTTCTTTGGCATATTCCTGGCCTCCCGGATAGTAGTACACCTCAAAGTTATTCGTGGAATAGTAATACCAGTCGAATCGCTTGTATTGAATACGGTTGTGCCCAAATTGTGTGTGGTAGTACTGTGCAAAAGCACTAATACTTACAACCAACAGGATTATGGATACAATCGCTTTTTTCATATTTTCACTCTACTAACATCTACTTCAGCTAAAAGTTCGCCACCGCGCTTAAGGTAATTTACGTATTGACCAGCAAAATACGGCACCAGTGAAACACCTTTTGTACCAAACCCATTGAACAAACCGACTCTGTGTTGATTGGGATGCGACCCAATAAACGGTCTCCTGTCAAATGTAGCTGGACGTACGCCGGCACTCTCGCTTACTACCGTATAATCTCCCTGATACAGTTTACGTAACCGATCTTTTAAGTTTTTGATTCCCTTCATTGAAGGAACGTAATCCAGGTTGTCATGATCATAAGTAGACCCCACACTAAAATGTCCTTTTTTTGGCAGCACAAAGACCCCTCTATTCACAATCGTATCAGTAGGTAAACTTGTATCTATTTCCAGAATCTCTCCTTTAACCGGTCTGAATGGCAAATAATTCCAGTAAGGGTTTTCACCAACTCTGGGTCCATCACAGAACAAAACGTGATCCGCCCCAAAATCCTTATAGCTAACCTGAGAATTAATCTTCAGTTGTTCAAAATCAAACAACTCATTGGTATAGCTGCCCTTATCAATTAATGCCTTTCTAATAGAAATTGTTAAAGTAGGTATATCTACATATCCCGAATAATTCAAGAATAACCCACCATATGGATCCTGAACTCCAACAATACCTGAGGGACTTGTGCAAATCTCCTTTATGTAAGGTTTGTAGCTGAGTTCCGCTGCTTTTCCAGCCCAATCATTCAGCTCTTCATTGCTATAGAATGGGCGGTATATTGTTTTTGAGTGTAAAAATTTAGCCTCAAGTTCTAGTTCTAATTGCTTGTAATAAGGCTCCAGATTTGGAAATAATGAATCAGCCAACCAGGTTTTAACCATTTTCCTACCGGTAATGGGATTGTATATTCCCGCTGCTTTGTTGGAGGAGGTGTTCTCTGTTTCGTAATTGATTACATGGACTTCACTCCCAGACCGTATCAACTCTACAGCCAGCAAACTCCCTGCAATCCCCTGACCTACAATCAAATATTTTACTTTCTTCACCGGCTTAAGTTATTTTCCACAAATTTGCGAAACAACTATTAATTGACTCAATAGCAAATGAAGATAAAATCTCTTGTATTTAATCCTTTTTATGAAAACACCTATGTGCTTTGGGATGAAACTCAGGAAGCAATCATTGTTGACCCGGGATGCTATGAAACCTATGAGTTGGATGAGCTCAAAAGATTTGTCAGCGATCAAAAGCTAACAGTCAAAGCAATTGTTAACACGCATTGCCATATAGACCATGTTCTTGGAAACTATGCAATGAAGTCATATTATAAGTGTCCACTTTGGGTGCCAAACGGGGAAATGGAAGTTTATCGGGCTGTAGAAGCTTATGCACCGCAATGGGGAATCAATAACTTTACCTATGCCGAGCCAGATATTCTGCTGGAAAACGATGCAGAAATAACCTTTGGAAACACTACTTTGAAATCCATTTTTGTTCCAGGTCACTCTCCAGGACACCTGATGTTTCATCATCAGCAAGACAAAGTAATTATTGGTGGTGATGTGCTTTTTAGAGAAAGCATTGGAAGAACAGATCTGCCAGGTGGCAATCACCAACAGTTGTTAACCAGCATTCAAGATAAGCTTTATCCTCTAAACGGTGATATTGAGGTATTTCCAGGACATGGACCAAGCACAACCATAGGCCATGAAAAACAGTACAACCCATTTGTAAGTGCCAAATGATTAAACACATCCCCAACACACTGACTTGCCTTAACCTAATTACAGGTGGAATTGCCTGCATTAGTATCATTTCCGGGGATTTTCATCAGGCGATTTACTTTGTGCTTATCTCAGGTGTGTTTGACTTTTTGGATGGTTTTGCAGCGCGGTTGCTTAAAGTTCAGTCGGCAATTGGGAAAGAGCTCGACTCCCTGGCAGATATGGTGTCTTTTGGGTTGGTTCCATCATTGTATATGTATCGAATGCTTTCGGAAGTCACACCGGATGATTACATACCATATGCGGGTTTATTGATTGCTGCATTCTCTGCGCTTCGATTAGCAAAGTTTAATATTGATGAGAGTCAATCTGATCAGTTCATAGGGGTACCCACACCTGCCAATACCATTTTGATTACCTCACTGAGTTTTTTACCAGACTCGTTTCCCTTATCGCTTCCTATCTTGATTGCGATCACGATTATCTCAAGCCTCCTCCTGGTGGCTAATATTCCAATGATCGCACTAAAATTTAAAGGAGTCGCATGGAAAGAAAATTACCTTAAATATCTGTTGATTATCTCTTTGGTCACCTTAATGGCCATTTTCCGAATCAACGCGCTTCCACTTTTGATCCCAACATATATTGTATTTTCATTGATCGGGAATTATGCTATCAAAAAGCACGTTTAGAGAAAATAATCAAAAGAAAGAATCGTTTGTGAGTTACATGAGATTCATCCTGTCACTAACCTTGATATCATGGTCAGCAATGATCACCGCTCAAAGTGTGCTCTCTGAAGGCAACTGGGTAAAATTCGGAACGACCACAGAAGGACTTTATAAGCTCGATTATGATTACCTTCAAGAGGCCGGTGTACCATCAACTGTGGACCCAAGAACGATCAAATTGTACAATCATGGATTTCGTGGAGCACTACCTCAGGCCAATTCTGTGGAAAGATCCTTTGACCCAAATCAAGTAGCAATTAAAGGAGTTGGCACCGAAGATGGCAAGTTTGATCAAGGAGATTATCTGGTTTTTTATAGCCAGGGACCGCATAAGCTTGTTTTTGATACTGCTGGGCTTTTGGAATACGAGCAAAACATTTATTCTGACACGCTCCACTTTCTATTGACACATGGAGGGGAATCTGGAAAACGAGTAACTGATAGAAACCCAGCGAATGCCGCTGCAGCGACCAAAACCAGTTTTCAGAAACTCATAGTTTATGAAAAAGACGAATACAATCAGCTAGCTTCTGGACGAAAGTGGTTCAGCAATGGGGTCACCAAGAGCAACAGCATCATGGATTTCAGCTACCCAACACCTCACGCAACCGGCCCTGTTACTATCTGGACGTCATTTGCTTCAGACTCTGAAGGCCCCAGCTCTTTCGATATCATCATTAACAACTCTGAGGTAGGATCCGTGCCAATAAATCCAGTTTCCGGAGCCACCTATTCAAGAAAACACAAGTATGGTGAGGGCCTTTTTAACACGACGATTAGTGACACAAAAGTCGATTTGCGCCTTCGATTTAATAACTCGGAAGGCAACTCAAAAGGGTTTCTAGACTATTACATTTTAGGTATCGAATCTTCTTTTCTACAAGATCAACATGTCATTAAAATCACACCTCGAGATACCTATAATTGGAAGCTCCCTTCGGCAATGCAAGTATGGGATGTCACTGACCCGCTCAATGCTATTGGCATTCCAACAATTAATAATGGAACATCTTTTATCAACACCGCTACAGAGTCTGCCTTTGCCGTGTTTAATGGCAAGAACCTTCCGCTTCCGACAGCCCCACAGCGTGTTGCCAATCAAAACTTGAAGTCTTTCGCAAATGCCGAAGCGATTATCGTCACACACCCAAAATTCCTAACTCAGGCAAAACGACTGGCAGATTTCCATCAAAGCCATGATCAAATGAATGTGGCCGTTGCCACGACAAGGGAAATTTATAATGAATTCTCTTCAGGAAGTCAGGACATCACTGCAATAAGAGATTTTTTCAGGTATTGCTACATAAATGGAGGCAATCTTAAATATGGCCTCCTGTTTGGTGACGCCTCTTATGATTACAAAGACTACAAAGCCAACAACACCAATTACGTACCGATATACGAGTCCAGAGAATCAGCTCACAACATTTATAGCCACTCTTCTGACGATTTCTTTGGGTTTATGGAAGTGGATGAAGGCGATTGGGGTGAAGGTACATTTAATGGAGACGGTGGTCCTTCACAGGGCAGTTATACGGACCATACTTTAGAATTGGGAATTGGCAGGCTAACAGCTAAAACTAAGGAAGAAGCCAAGAATATGGTGGATAAGATCATTCGTTATAAGACAGCCAAACAAACATTGGGAACCTGGAAGCAAAAAGTAGCTTATCTGGCCGATGACGGTGACAGAAATGAACACATGCGTCAAGCTGAACACTTCTCCAGCATACTTGATGAAGACTTCTTTGACTACAGCGCCAAAAAGCTCTACCTCGATCGATACAACCAGGATGTAGATCCCGGACCGAATTCACCAGTTACCAAAGATGTGACGAATACGATTAAAGATGGTGTTTTTATGTTTAATTACATGGGACATGGCAATGAGTTTCAACTGACTTCACTAAATGAACTGGCAATAGATCAGGATGTGATCAGGAACTTAAGCAACAGGCATAAACTACCACTTTTCGTTACTGCCACCTGTGAATTTGGGAAATATGACAATCCCCTCCGCGAGTCTGGAGCGGAGCTGCTGCTTTCTCACGACAATGGAGGTGCCATCGCATTGCTTACAACCACGAGGGCGGTTTACGCTCACACCAATGAGCCTGTAAATGTGGCTCTACATGAGAATCTTTTCACCAAAACTAATGGGCGATATCCCACACTTGGAGATGTCATTAAAAACACCAAAAACGAAAGCCTCAGCGGACCCATCAATCGAAATTTTGCATTGCTGGGCGATCCGATGCTCCGACTAAACTACCCTGAGTATGACATCACTTTGAACCAGTTTGGACAACTGGATACTTTAAGCGCACTCGAAAAAGTGACGATTTCTGGAGAAATCAAAAATGGCAGTACTGTTGTGAGCAACTTCAATGGTACAGCAACCATAACTATCTGGGACATCCCACAGACGAAAATTACGAAAGGGGATGAAAGTGACCCATACACATTTACCGAACAGACAAACACACTATACAGAGGAGAGTTCTCCGTAGTTAACGGTAAATACAACGCCGAAGTAATTCTACCAAAGAACATCTCTTACAAATACCAACAAGGCAAGCTGAGCATATACGCTTCTGACCCAACAAATTTTATTGATGCGAAAGGTTCCACAAAAAACTTTGTCCTGGGCGGAACTGCAGACAATGTATCGGCAGATGATGCTTCTCCTGAGGTTAACCTTTATCTAAATGAACCTGACTTTAAGTCGGGAAGCGTAGTAGGGCCGAGTAGCTTATTTATAGCCGAGCTTACTGATGAGAGCGGTATTAATATTTCGAGTAATGGCTTCAGCCAGGGGATTACCTTACAGCTTAATGATGAAGAGCCCATCGCTGTTAATGAATTCTACACTGCAGAATTAGATAATTTCTCAAAAGGTTATGTCACTTTTCCACTACAGAATCTGGAGCCAGGAAAGTACACGGCAAAACTTAAAGTCTCAGACACGCACAATAATTTCACAGAATCGGTAGTTGAGTTTAATGTATCAAATAAACCGATACTCAAGATTTACAATGCACTGAATTACCCTAACCCGGTGAGCAGCAACAGGCTCACTACCTTCAGCTTTGAGCATGACAGGGAAGATGAGAAATTGGAAGTGGTTCTCGCGTTGTATAATACCTACGGTCGCTTAGTTAATCAATGGGATTACACAATCGACAGTAGTCCTAGGAAAATTGACTACCTAACCTTACGTTTGTCAACTTTTCAGGGAAGTGATTTAGAAAAAGGAATATACTTGTACCGGTTGAAAGTTAGTAGCACAATTGATGGAGCTTCAAACGAAATCGTTAAAAGGCTCATAATCATTAATTAACTATCTTTGCCACCTTAAAATTTTTGCTTGATGAACGTACATCTGAAGAAGTCATTTTGGTTTCTAGCTTTCGTTGCTCCATTCTTGGTTTCAATTCAATCTAACGCTCAATTCCTGTCTGGTCAGGAAAGTGATCGCAATCCTATAACCGTAGCAGTTCCGTTTGTCGGCTTTGCTCCAGATAGTAGAGGCGCTGCAATGGGAGATGCCGGTGTGGCAAGTGCTCCTGACGCCTATAGTGTTCATTGGAATAACGGAAAATTAGCCTTTATAGATAATGACCTGGGATTTTCCTTTTCATACTCCCCCTGGTTAGGAAATATCGTGGATGACATGTCCCTTAACTACCTGACTTTTTATAAGAAAATTGATCGAATTCAAACGATCGGTGCTTCCGTTCGCTATTTCGATTTAGGTGAAATTCAACTTACAGATATCAATGCCAATGCCATTGGTCTTGAAAACCCGCGGGAAGCAGCATTCGATGTGACCTATTCCAGAAAACTGTCTGAAAATATTGGTCTGGGAGGGACTATTCGCTACATCTGGTCAAACCTCTCTGGAAACATCACCGGTGCGCCAGATGCCAAAGCAGGAACAAGTGTGGCAATCGATCTTGGTTTCTATTACAACAAAGAGCTTATATTCAACGGTAAAAATGCCGAATTATCTCTTGGTGCTCATTTGTCCAACTTTGGACAGAAAGTAACCTATAGCAACGACTCCAACGAAGATTTCATCCCAACAAACCTGAGGTTAGGTGCAGGCTTTAAAACCAACATAGATCCATACAACAGTATCGCTATACTTTTGGATTTCAACAAGTTACTAGTACCAACTCCACCTGTTTATCAGGAGGATGAGAACGGTGAGGTAGTCAATGACGCCAATGGAAACCCGGTGATTTTAAAGGGTAAAGATCCTAACAGGCCATTGTTAAGTGGTGCTTTCGGTTCGTTTACTGATGCCCCAAATGGTTTCAGTGAAGAGATGCAAGAAATCATGATCTCAAGCGGGCTTGAGTATAAGTACCGAGATGTATTCGCAGTAAGAGCAGGATACTTCTATGAGCACGCAAACAAAGGCGATCGCAAGTACTTCACGGCTGGGCTAGGCTTTAAATATCAGGTCTTCGGGGTTGATTTTTCTTATCTCGTACCACAGGATAACAACCATCCTTTGGGAGACACTTTAAGGCTTTCATTTGTGTTTAGCTTTGACACAAAAGATGAAAACCCTACTGATGGATAGAACAATAGCGCCGGCCGCCGAAGCAATCGCAAGGCCAAATCTTCCTTCAACAAACAAAGTATCATTAACAAAAGACCTTGATATTCACATTCTGAATCAAGGAAAGCAAGAGGTCATTCTTTTCGAAATGGTCATTCCTGTAGGCAGATATCAGGAACCTGCTCCTGGTCTCGCTTACTACCTCTTTAAGATGCTGACTGAGGGCACTTCCAAACGTTCCTCAGAGGAGATTGCTTCCACATTTGACTACTATGGAAGTCACCTAGAAGTAACACCTACTTTGGATCATGTGAGCATTAAGCTCTATGCGCTCAACCGATTCTTTCCAGAGGTATTAGAACTACTCATGGAGATGTTGACCGATAGCGTCTTCCCAGAAAGTGAATTTGAGATACTTCAGGATATACGAACACAACAAATCCATCAGCAAGAGGCTAGAAACAATGTCTTTGCCAGTCTGAAGTTTCGAGAGCTCCTGTTTGGTGATCAACACCCGTATGGAAGAAGAGTGACTCCAGATTTGGCGCAGCAGACATCTCTTCAAGAGGTCGTAGGTTTCAAAAAGGCTTTACTAACAAAACCCGTCTTGTTTGTCACTGGCAGAGTTACCGACCAGGAGTTGACCCTCATAAGAAAGCAATTCGAGTCGATTGACTTCCAACTGCCGACCAGCAGTCAGTCTACCGCAATAGTTCAAGGTGAATCTCAGCGGATTGATAAAGATGGCAGTACTCAGGCAAGTATTCGTTTAGGAAAACACTCGATCAACCGGCAACATCCGGATATTCATAAATTCAAAATTGCGAATGAATTACTCGGAGGATTTTTTGGGTCAAGGTTGATGAAAAATATCCGAGAGGAGAAAGGACTTACTTATGGTATTCATTCGTCAAACCTGCACCTACAAAACGCCTCTTACTGGTACATCGGATCAGAAGTCTTACAAGAAAAGACAGACCTTGCTTTATCAGAAATCACCAAAGAAGTACAACGGCTTAGTAACGAAACACCTTCAGAAGTGGAGTTTAACATGGTTACTAACTACATGAAAGGAAAATTTCTGGGGTCATTTGACTCGCCGTTTAGTTCACACAACACCATCAAGAGCCTTGCTCTGGATGGCTTGGATGAAGGCTACCTGTACCAGTACTACGACACTTTACAAAGCATGAAAGCAGTGGAAGTCTCAGAGATGATCAGCAAACATCTGAATCCTGAATCTTTTACTACGCTAATAGTCTCTTAGTTTAGTTTTTATTGAGCAGAAGATACTCACCTTTTATCTGAATGTCATTGTACTCAAAAGGCAGCTTGCTGTACCCGCGGTAATCAATTATTCCTTTTTTACTATTCTGAGTTACAATAAGAAGTTCTTTATCCGTATCCTCAACCGCTGAATAATTTGGCCTTACAATAAACCGGCCATTTACATCACAAATACCAACCTTGCCATCCCAGTCAATGATTTTATAGTTATCCGTATTTAAACGTTGGATAGACTTCCAACTTACTTCTACCACTTCTTTTCCTGTAGGTGTAATAATCCCAAAATCTTTCCCGGTTTGAATTATCGCCAGGTCATTCTTAAATGTGCTGGAGTAACGATAAAAAGGCTGAATCTGTAACATCTCATACTTATCGATAAAACCCCATTTACCCAGAAGCATCACAGGTGCTAATCCCTCACTATAGTATTGGGCGGAATCATAGCGGTTAGCAACTCTGAGTTTACCATTTTCATCTACAAACCCATGCTTCCCGTCTTTGATGATGTGAAAGTATCCTTCCGAATAACCCAGCACGTCCTCAATCTCATCTTCAGTTTTTATCACACGCCTACCTCCCTCATGCACCAAGGTAGCACCCAAACTATCCTTCATTTCGTAAAATGATCCATGAACTGAAATTTCCTCATACTGCGGGTGAATGTAGTGACCTGCCGAGGTAATAGCTCCAACTCTTTCTCCACTCACTAGCATCAGGTATCTATCTGGCTTGGTTTTGAATGGAATCGCATGCAATGTCTTGCCTTCTGAATCCAAAATATACGTTGCGGCGCCTTTAGAACCCACATAGAATTGACTATAGCTATAAAGACTGTCGTACTCAGCCATCACTACCCAATCGCCATCAAATTTGCTTACTCCCCATTTGCCGTAATTTTTGGCAATGAAATGCTTCGAATGAAATGATCGGCTTACTTTTTCATAAGTATAATTCAGCATTAGATCGCCTCTAAAATCCAGCCATCCCCAATAGCCATTGCGCTTAACAGGTACGTTTCGTCCTGAGGCATGAGAAACTTGCTGAAATGATCGCTCGTTTACCTTGCGCCCAAACATGTTATATACATCCCAATCACCATCCATATTGGTGAAGAAGTATAAGCTATCCACAGCAACAGAATCAAATCCAACCGCAACCTCACGACCATCTGTTTTATAAATTCCCCATTCCTGACGCTTACGATTTTTTGTAACCAAAAATCCATTTTGAATCGACTTCAGTGCATTCTGCTGATCACTAAATAACAAATTGCTCGCTGCCAGAATATGTTCTGCATTGTTAACATGAGCAATCAATAAATCATGTGACGGTTTATGAGTAATCGAGTCACAAGAAATCTCCTGCAGTTTAACATCTTCTTCTAACTGACCGAGTTGCTTTACTTTCCATACAGGAAACTCCACCGTTTCATCCGCTGTAATTCGTTTATAAGAAATAGGTAGAACCAATTCGCCGGTTAAACTTAATTTACCCTGATACCCATCGCTGGTAACCACATACCCATTTTTCAATTGCTCCACATGATCCACCCAGTCGTCCAATAAAGACCGACCGTCAAGGGAAAACAATCTCTTCTTCATTCCAATGTTAGAGACTTCTACGAGGTTGCCTATCGCATTTAAGCTTTCATGCTGAATCGAAATAAGAGTACCCTCAGAACTGACCAATCCAAAGAACAGGTCGCCATCCGTATACCTGGAAACCTTATACCTATCCACACCAACTTCATCAATGGTGTAATAATTAAAGTCAATAACTACATCTCCTTTTTCATCGATCAGACCTCTTTTAACCACATTGGAGTAATGAGTTACTTTTCCCGCCTCAAAAAATGATTCATTAAATGGTTCTAATACTTTGAATCGAGCACTTCCTACTTTTTTAGACTTAATATTGATTAAGCCCCAGTTTCCATTTTCAAAGAATCCTATGGTCTGATTGATAATGTCATTTTTACCATTGGACCAGCCCAACCTTTCATAAATAGCCGGGACAACCACACGGCCCTGATCGTCTTCAACTCCCTGAAGACCACCAGCAGTATAAACTTTTAGCTCTCCAGATAACCCAAGCTGTGAATATGTAAGAAGTAAGAGCAGTGCACTAAATCGCATACTCAAATATAAAGAGGGAATTTTCAAGAAAATTACTTAGAGGATTCTGATTTTTCTTCTTCTAGATTAAACAGGTCATTGAGCACACCAACCAACGTTTCTGCCTCACCACGCTTACACGCAGCCTTCAATTGCAATACAGGAAGTTTGATCACTTTTTGGATCATCCCTTTTGTGGCCTTATCTAATACCTGCGACTCTTTATCGCTTAACTTCCCAACATAACGAGCCATTTCTTGCTTTCGAATGTCTTCCAGTGCTTGCTTGAGTTTCTTAATTGTAGGAGAAACTTCCATTTCCTGAGACCAGTTATTGAACTCATTGATGCTATCATCAATAATAGCCTCTACTTCTGGAATAACCATTTCACGTTGCTGCAAAGCTTTGGAAGCCTTTTCCTGCAACTGATCTACATTGTAAAGTATAATTCCTGAGACAGCTTCTACATCTCCTTCAATACTTCTAGGAACCGCAAGGTCTACGAGCATCTTAGGATGTTCATTGTCTTGAAGGATCACTTTCGTTATGATCGGCTCTTGAGCCTGCACAGCACTTATTACCACATGTGACTCATTAAGCACATGATGTAAAGATTCGAAATCCGCAACCTCAAACCCAAAATTCTCAGCAAGATCAATTGCTTTTTGCTTCGTCCTGTTGATCAGAGTCACTTCAGCATCGAGACCTTTCAAATTCTCAACGACATTCTCGCCAATCTCACCCAAACCCACTACTGCGATCTTCGGATTAGTGAAGGTCTTCGTAAACTGCTCTACCACATTCACTGCCGCTGATGCTACAGACGCATTTCCGTCCCGAAATGACGTTTCCTGCACCATTCGCTTATTTGTGTAAAAAATGGTGTGCAACAATCGGTGCAAGAAAGGGCCGGCCATTTGCTCGTCGGCAGACCATTGATATGCTTTTTTAACCTGATTGGTGATTTGGATATCTCCAAGAACCATCGATTGTAGTCCCAGTGCCACACCAAATAAGTGCTTTACCGCCTGATCGTAATCAAGCTGCTGGAAATATGAAGCCGACGCGTCCGCTCCAGATAATCCATGATACACATCAATAAACGATGCTAATCTAGCCGAGACATCTTCCGAAGCACTGTAATAGACTTCTGTTCGATTACATGTAGATAACACAAGCGCTTCTTCCACGCCAAGCACTTCCTTTACCTGATTGAGGAACTGCTTCGTTTGACTTTCGTCAAAAGCTACAGCCTCGCGCACGTTCAGTGGTGTATTCTTGTATGAAATTCCTATGGCTCGAAAGTTACTGTGCATCTACTCCGTCCTTGCTTACTTTAAAGTATAATCAGTGTGCAAAAATAAACAGGCATAATTTAACTACCACATGACATTTATCATAAAATGTATTTATTTTCGTTCTAAATAGCGGTTTATGTTCCGATTACTTCGCCAATGGATAATTGATACGCTTGGATTTACGCGATCAGAAGCAAACGGCACCTTACTACTTATGTTTATTGTTCTGGTGACCCTTGTGGTACCTCGAATAGTCCTATTGAATACCAATTCTACAGACAAAAGTTTCGGAATTAGTCAGGATAGTCTGAAAAATTGGACAAATCAACTAGAAGCCTCGATCAAAATCAAAGAAAAGAAGGCTCCTGAAGCAAATGAGCCAGTTATTCACAAAGAACGATTCCAGTTTGACCCAAACACGGCATCTACAGATGAGCTTAAACGTTTGGGCTTTTCACATTGGGTAGCTTCAAACATCGTATCGTACAGAAGTAAAGGCGGCTCGTATCACTCAAAGAAGGATTTGAAAAAGATCTACGGTATATCGGAAGATCAGTTAAATGATGTTTGGGAACTAATTACCCTTCCTGAGGTGAAGCCAGCACTGGCCATCCAAAAACCATCTCCCCCAAAAGAAGAAGTGTCAGAAAAGCATGAAGAGGAAATAAAATTTGACCTAAATATGGTCAGCGCCGAAAAGTTAATGGAGATTCGAGGTATCGGGCCAGTCCTCTCAGACCGAATAGTCAAGTATCGAGATCTGCTCGGTGGCTTTCATTCACCGAATCAATTGAAAGAAGTGTATGGTTTAGATAGTAGCGTTGTATCGAAAATCATTGACCGAAGCTTTCTATCTCCTGCTGTGTCAAAAGTAAACATCAACACCGATTCACTTAATCACCTGATGAGCCACCCTTATATAGACTACAAACTAGCAAGGACCATATATAATTTCCGAACACAAAGAGGCCGGTTAGACTCAGTTGAACAGATTAAGTCCATAAAGATTCTAAGTGACAGCTTATATGAAAAAATATATCCCTATCTTTCCCTGAATCCGTGATGGTATCCTTATGGAGAAAATACTGAAGACTTATTTACGTAGGTTAACAAATCTCTCCGGAAACAATCGATCGCTTTTATTGCTACGCCTCATATCAGATCAGTTTCTGGATTTGCATGACCTTGATTTTTCAGATGGTAAGCCTAGTTTCCAGATTATCGAAGAGCTTATCGCAAAAAAAGACCGTATCAAGCTATGTGATGAGTTTGATGCCAGGGACAGCATTGTCAATGCCAACAGTCAGAAACTTCGAAAGATTTCGCGAATTGAAGAATTCATTTTTCAAGAACGTGGAGCTAAGGACCTTTATGTTGGCTGGCCATTTATAAGAGGAAAGTTTAGCGATGGAAGTCTGGTCAGGTGTCCACTGATCTTCTTTCCTGTATCACTGACTAGAGAAAAGGGAAGCTGGTTTTTAGCACAGCGACGAGATGTCAACATCACCTTCAACAAGACCTTTTTGCTGGGGTACGCCCACTACAACGACACCCAACTAGATGAAGAACTGATAGAAGCGGTGCTAAATGATTTAGACTCAGATAGCACAGTATTTCGTACTCAGCTATATGAAATTCTCAAAGGAAGTGATCTGGAGCTGAACTTCAACCAGCAGAATTTCATGGATAAACTGCAGGTGTTTAGTAATTATAAAAAGGCACAGTTTGAATCGGTGGAGAAAAATGGTGTGTTAAAGCTTCATCCGGAAGCCGTATTAGGCATATTTCCACAAGCAGGTTCTTACCTCATGCCTGATTACCTTAAATTGCTAAAAGACGATTCCATCAAAGACATTTCTGAGTTCTTTTCTAGCCGGGTAAAAGAAAACCCTGAGGAACATCAGAACATTCGCTTTTCAGATCAAGTCAAAGAGGAAACCACCTTTACTCCTTTTGACATGGACGCGTCGCAAGAGCTTGCACTAAACCTAATTAAGAAAGGAAACTCATTAACGATTCAAGGCCCGCCGGGTACTGGTAAGTCACAGCTGATCTGCAATCTGATTAGCGACTACATCGCCAGAGGGAAAAATGTCCTCATGATTTGCCAAAAGCGAGCAGCACTTGACGTTGTATATCAGCGACTACAAAAACAAGAACTCCATGATTTTATCGGGCTGGTTCATGACTTTAAGAATGATCGAAAAAGCATCTTTGAGCAGATAGGTCGACAAATAGATAGTCTGGATGACTACCGGCAAAAAAACAATGGTTTAGACGCTATACACCTGGAGCGAAGCTTCCAGCAAGCAAGTAGAAAAATCGATCAGGTAACGGAGGAACTTGAGGAATTTAAATCAGCCCTTTACGATGAAACCGAATGTGGTAAATCAATCAAAGAACTGTACCTATCATCAAACCCTGATGAACCAGCTATTCCACTGAATCAAGAGTATCGGCAATTTCATTACAAAAATGTTCCTGATTTTATCAGCAAACTTGGTCGATATCTGGATTACCATGAGCGCTTTGAGAACAATGAAAGTTTTTGGAACCAGGGGCCCTCTTTTGCTGATTTCAGCACACAGGACTTACTCAAGATCAAGGAGGTTCTCGCCGAAATTCCTGTTTTTGAAACTGATCTAAGAGAGGAATCATCCACATTCACATCTTCAGAGTTGGATTTTGAATCGTGTCTTCATTTCCTGACTAATATTGAGAGTCTCAGCCAACTCAAGTCTAATCTGGACAATGACTCTGTATATCGCTACTACCAGCACATGAGCCAAAATGATCCTAACAAGGACCAACAATGGCTGTCAAACCTGGAGCGAACCATGCTTCAATGTTTTAAAGGATCTGGTGCTGAAATTTCACTCAAATCCGAAGAGTTAGGGAGATTTCAAGAATCTTTGGAACACGCGATCAAAGCACGAAAAGGATTATTTAGCTGGATTCGGTGGAGACTCTTTTCTGAGGACAAAATATTTATCACACGAGTATTAGTTGCTAATGAGCTTAAAAGCAATAAGGAAGGGTTTGAAGTCCTTCTGAATAGGATAGATAACCGACTGAACTATGAGCACATTGTCTCCCAAATAGAATCAACAAACTGGCTCATTGATTTTCCAAATACCTACAGGAAAATCGATATTCAGAACTGGTTCTTTTATCAAAAACTAGCTCTTAAAAGCATTCAGCTTACCAGATCCATACGTACGCTAAATGACATTCTTCCAGTTAAGAATTTTGAACGAAATGATTACATCGCCCATCTAGACAAACTAATTGACTACCTGGAAAAAATTCCTGTTCAACTGCAAGTTTGGAGTAGGTATATTTCCGAAAAGCAAGTGCGAAGTATCTTACTTGGCAAAAAGGAATACAGCTCGATGTACAAGGAGTTGACACGTGATTTTGACTCACTGGTTGAATATCACGGCCTGCTAAAGGATTTCTCCAATGACCACAATAAGATCATCAACACCTTACTTGAAAAAAGCACTAATGTGAAGGGTCAGGTTATCGACATGTTTAAAAACAGTCTTGCGCTCGCATGGATCGATCACATTGAGATAAAATATCCAAGTCTCCGATCAGTTTCATCGCATAGACTGGACCACCTCACTCAGGAGCTACAAGAAGCCATAGTGGACAAGAAAGAAGTAAGCCATGAAATACTGCTCCTAAAATCTCGAGAACGCACCTATGCCAATCTTCAGTATAACCGGCTAAACAATCTAGTTACCTACAAGGACCTTCATCATCAGGTAACGAAAAAACGTAAAATCTGGCCTATCAGGAGAGTAGTCTCTCAGTTTCATGAAGAAATATTTTCGCTATTACCCTGCTGGTTAGCATCACCTGAGTCTGCTTCTGCCATTTTCCCGATGGAAGAAATGTTCGACCTGGTGATTTTTGATGAGGCATCGCAGTGTTTCGCTGAACGCGGTATCCCGGCAATGTACCGGGGAAAGCAAGTAGTCATAGCTGGAGATGACAAACAGCTGCAGCCAAATGATTTATACCGGGTAAGATGGGAGGATGATGACGAAGAAGACACACCGGAGTTAGAAGTAGATTCCCTGCTATCGCTAGCCAAACAATCGCTGCTTGAAACAAGCTTAAGAGGTCATTACCGTAGTAAGGCTCTTGAGCTAATCGAGTTTTCAAATGTTAATTTCTATGACGGAAAGCTCAAACTTTTGCCAGAATACCATAAAGAAAAGTCACAAAAGCCGGCCATTGAGTACCTAAAAACAGATGGGATTTGGGAAAACAATAGCAACCAGAAAGAGGCTGGCATAGTGGTCCATATGATTGAAACCATCGCCAATCGTAGCCCCGAAAAGTCCATTGGAGTGGTGACCTTTAACGTTACTCAGCAGGCAGTTATTCTTGACTTGATTGATGAAAGACTGGACACAGGCAAGTTCAATTTGCCGCCATCACTCTTTGTCAAGAATATTGAAAACGTACAGGGAGACGAACGTGACATCATAATTTTCAGTACGGCTTATGCTCCTGATGAGGAAGGCAAAATACAACTGCGATTTGGAAGTCTCAATCAGGCTGGAGGAGAAAACCGACTGAACGTAGCTATCACGCGTGCACGTGAACAAATCTACATTGTGACAAGCTTGCTACCTCATCAACTCAATACGGAGAACACCAGCAATCCAGGACCAAAATTGCTAAAAGCCTATCTGCAGTATGCCAAATCTGTGAGTGACGGCAGTTGGAAACCCAACAACCTGGAAGATAATTCACACAGTAAGGATTGGTATCTGCGCAACATGCTTAATAGAGAAGCAGCTGGTGTCGATGTTAAAAAGACCTTGCCCTTTGCGGATTTGACCATTTCTCAAAACGACCAGAACTTGGGGTTAATTCTGACAGATGATGAACTGTTTTTTGACACCCTATCAGCTAAAGAAGCTCACAGCTATCGTCAGACTCACTTTATAGATAAAAACTGGCCGTTCATTCAGTTCTACAGTCGAGAGTACTGGCTGAACCGCGAACAGGCCAATGAAAAACTGCAAAAGTTTATTCATCGGGTAGTGGAATAGTTACTTTTTATTAGCTTGTCAAGTAACTGATTAACTATGTGCAATTCCATTGACGAAGTTCTTGAACGTTTGGATGAAATCATCCAACAAAACATTGACTCCAAGAGTAGCTTAGGCTATTTCCCAGCATTGTATAGGAAGGTGACTCAATCTGTTAAAGATCATATTGAAGAAGGGTACTTTGATGACAATTCACGCATGGAAAAGCTGGATGTCATCTTCGCTAACCGGTATCTTACTGCTTATGACCATTTTGGGGAAGGAGCTTTCTGTACCAATTCTTGGAAATTAGCACTTGATGGTGGAGCCAATAATCGCCTGATCGTTCTTCAGCATTTGTTCTTAGGTATGAATGCGCACATTAACCTTGATTTGGGAATCGCAGCTGCTCAAGTGTCTTCTGGAACTGATATTCGTGAATTAAAAAATGACTTTTTCAAAATAAACACCGTTCTAGCCGCTTTAGTAAATCAGGTCCAGAATGAGCTCGCTGAAATTTGGCCTTTGATGAAAGTAGTAGACTGGGTTTCAGGCAATCTGGATGAGGCGATCTCGGATTTCTCGATGAATATCGCTCGAGATGGCGCCTGGCAAGTCGCTCAGGATCTGGCTGATTGACCTGCGAGTGATCATTCTGAATACATCAATCAACTGGATGGAAGGGTAACTAATTTTGGGTCAGGAATTGTCAATCCGGGAATGATAATGCGCATGATAGTCGGCTTTATCAGGTGGGGTCAAAAGAAAGATGTCGCAGAAAATATTCGAATATTGAATCAGAAATCTGAAATGATCAGACAGAAAATAGCTCCTACTCATTAAACGCTCGTTCCACCCGAACACCAACAGAATGAATCTCCTCAAGGGTGTCCCGTCGCATGTATTGTTGGAGTTGTATGGTGTATTCTCCCAGATCAGGAAAATAGTATTCCTGTAAAAAAGGAATCTGATGATCAAACACGTCACCAATCCCACTCCCATAAGGCTCTCCTGTTTTCGGCTCAAACAATATGAGATTTTCCAGTCCTTTTTTAACCTCTCTTCCAGTGGAATCAACTATCGCATACTGCAAATACAAATTGTAAAAGGGATAGTTATGGCTATTCCTCACATTAGCATAAATGGTATAAGGAACAGAAGCGTCATCCAACTCCACAGTAAAATCGGTCACATCCCCTTCCAACCACACACGATTAGCCAAATCCACATTATCCTCGTAAACGCGATTGACATCACATCCGACAAGAAGTAAAACACTAACAACTACAATAGATAAACCTTTCATCTCCTTAATTATCCTTCTTATTATTAGGCCGGTTGCCCTGATCTTTTCTGCGGTTTTTATTGAACTTGCGTTTGTTACGCTTCTTCTTGTTTTTCTTTTGCCCCTTGGAGAATTTCTTATCCATGGCGATCAAGTCACTGTTAAGGCCAGCGTCCTCCTGAACATCATCTACCACATCCTCCGCAAGCGTCACCGGTTTATTGCCTTTCTTGTTCATCTCCAGGATTTCATGGACACGCTTGACATCCAATGGATACCACGTATTTTCACTGTCGTACCCAAACCACATGATCTTTCTGAAAATATCCGTTTTCTGGAGTTTAGCCAATCCCTGCTGAGTCTCCAGAGGTCTATTCACATCCGGAATATCCTTCAGAGCATCCATGTAAGTGTCCAACTCATAGTTTAGACAACACTTTAATCGACCACATTGACCTGAAAGCTTGCTAGGATTTAGCGAGAGGTTTTGGTATCGAGCAGCCTGTGTACTTACACTTTTAAATTCACCCAGCCACGTAGAACAGCAAAGTTCTCTACCACATGAGCCAATACCCCCAAGTCTTCCTGCTTCTTGCCTCAGACTTATCTGACGCATCTCCACCCGAATTTTAAATTCTGACGCTAAAAGCTTGATCAATTCACGAAAATCGACCCGATCGTCTGCAGAATAGTAGAAAGTGGCTTTTGTATTATCCGCCTGATACTCAATATCGGTCAACTTCATTTGAAGTTTTAGATCCTGAATAATCTGCCGAGTCCTGTATAAAGTCGGCATTTCGCGCTTTTTGACATCTCTGAATTTATCAAGGTCTTTTTGCGACGCTATGCGATAAACCGCCTTAATCTCATCATCATCTTTGACATGCCGCTTCTTCATCTGAAGCCTTACCAGCTCCCCCTGAAGTGAAACATGGCCCACATGATGACCATTTGGCACGTCAACCACTACTGCATCTCCAGTAGTTAAGTCAAGGTCATTGTTATTTCTAAAGAATTCTTTACGCCCGTTTTTGAAGCGAACTTCTACTATATCAAAATATTGCTGAGCGGGTCCCTCCATATCGGACAGCCAGTCAAACACATTCATCTTATTGCATCCTCCTGAACTACACCCACCGTTATTTTTACAACCTAATACTTGTCCGTCTTCTCCAACTGCCGTACTACACGATGCACACCCCATGGATTAATTGTTTAGTTGTTAACTTATCAAATATAACGAACAAGATACAGATTCAATTGATTCGTGTTGGCATCTATTTTACTGACCTAGTTTTTGCAGATCAAACCCAATGTCCTTGCGGTAGTTCATGCCTTCCCATTCTACTAAATCTACAGCCTTATAACATCGGCTAATGGCCTCACCCATATTCTTTCCGAGACCTGTGATAGCCATCACACGACCACCATTAGTCAATAACTTACCATCTTCCAACTTAGTGCCTGCATGAAAAGGCACCACCGTTTTGATAGGCTTCTTAAATAAGATGGCTTTTCCTTTTTCATAGGCTTCCGGATATCCTCCCGAAACCAGGATTACCGTAGCTGCGGTATAAGGCTCCACCTCGAGCTTTTGTCCGGCTAATTTGCCCGACGCGGCAGCAGCTAACAAGTCTACAAGGTCATTTTTTACCCTTGGAATAACGACCTCAGTCTCCGGATCACCCATTCTTACGTTGTACTCGATCACGTACGGTTCCCCACTTTGGTTCATCAAGCCTATAAAAACAAACCCACAGTAATCCATTCCTTCTTCCTGAATTCCCTTAACGGTAGGAACAACAACCTGCTCCTCCACCTTTTTCATGAATTCATCATCGGCAAACACAACTGGCGAAACGGCTCCCATACCACCGGTATTCAGTCCGGTATCTCCATCTCCAATTCTTTTGTAATCCTTTGCCTCTGGTAGTATCACATAGTCCTTGCCATCAGTTAGCACAAAAACAGACAACTCTATTCCTTTCAGGAACTCTTCGATGAGAACTTTGGCACTAGCGTCTCCAAATTTCTTATGCAAAATCAAATCATCAAGATTTTGCTTTGCCTCCTCAAGACTTTCAGTAATTAAAACACCCTTTCCGGCAGCAAGACCATCCGCTTTCAGCACATAAGGTGGTTTCAAAGATTCAAGAAACTTATACCCTTGCTCAATAGTTTCTTCATCAAACACTTCCGCTGCAGCAGTTGGAACTCCATATTTTTTCATGAAATCTTTAGCTACCTGCTTACTACCTTCCAGTACAGCTCCGGTTTTTCCTGGGCCTACTATCAGTAAATCCTTCAGGTTTTCCTGAGCTTTCAGATCATCAACTAACCCATTTACCAGGGGATCCTCCGGACCGACCACAACCATATCAATGTGGTATTCGACTACTGCATCAATTACTTCTTGATGGTTTTTGAGATTGATCTCTAGATTTGTGGCTATTTCGCCAGTACCTCCATTTCCGGGAGCGATGAATAATTGATCACATTTAGGGCTTTGTGCTAGCTTCCAACTCAGCGCATGTTCTCTTCCTCCGGAACCAATGACGAGTATTTTCATGATGATGATTTACTATCCTATTTAAAAACAGATTCAAAAATAGAAAGTAATTCATCACCTCCTCTACAACGAAAGAATTAAAATGAAATTAATGAGCGTGTTCGGACATAAATTTAATTCGCATCAAGCGAACTTCATCTTCTGAATAATACTCTCCCAGCTCTTCCATGGCCTCTTTAATATTATCCGTCTCTGCCGTCATGAAATAATCAATAATGTCATCCTGACGGTCATCATCAAGTACGTGATCAATGTAGTAGTCAAGATTTAATTTAGTGCCGGCAAAACAAATATTCTCAATCTCTTTGATGAGATCTTCATATTTCATGTCTTTAGTTTCGGCTATTTCTTCCAGATCGATCTGTCTGTCTATTTGCTGAATGATGAAAATTTTATTCTTAGATTTTGCTCCTGCCGATTTCACCAAAACGTCCGAGGCAGTGATGATGTCATTCTCATCCACGTATTTCTCGATCATGGTTAAGAATGGCTTACCGAACTTACGCGCCTTACTTTCTCCGACACCAACAATTTTTATTAAATCATCCATGGTGGTTGGATACAGGGTAGCCATTTCTTCCATAGATGGTTCCTGAAAAATGACATAAGGAGGTAGGTCTTTTTCTTTCGCAACCTTCTTACGAAGGCCTTTGATCATGTCATATAGCGTCTTGTCGTAGGCTGTTGTATTAATGGTTTCTTTTTCGATTTCCTCCTCTTCACCCTCGGTTTCATACTCATGGTCCTTCACCATCTCCACTTTGAAGGGATCTACTAAGAAGCTTATTCCTTTCTGGGTGAGGTGAAATACTCCAGGATTTTCTATGTCCTTCTTGATGAATTCGTTTAATAAGGTTTGACGAATAATGGACCTCCAAAAATGTTCATCATGATCCTTCCCAGTGCCAAAAGCATCTAATTTATCATGACTGTAGCTCAAGATGTGCTCGGTTTTCTTACCAACCAAAAGGCTGGCCAGGTGATTCATATCAAATCGCTCCTCTGTTTGCTGCACAGCTTCGATTACTTTTTTGACAAGGTCTGTACTCTCAAATCGCTGACGAGCGTGCAAACAATTATCACATGCTTCGCAGTTTTCTACTTTCCATTCCTCGCCAAAATAGTGCAATAGCTGCTTGCGACGACAAACCGCAGATTCAGCATAAAGCGCTACCTCTTCCAGTAAAACTTTTGCATTCTCACGCTCTGTAACGGATTTGTCCTTGTTAAACTTCTCTAGTTTCAGAATATCATTATAGCTGTAGAACATGATCACCTTGCTCATGATCCCGTCTCTTCCAGCTCGCCCGGTTTCCTGATAATATCCTTCAATAGATTTAGGTGCATCGTAATGAACAACAAAACGTACATCAGGCTTATCGATTCCCATTCCGAATGCAATGGTTGCTACGATCACGTCAATATCTTCATTTAGGAACCCATCTTGATTTTTCATCCGTACATTGGCTTCCATTCCTGCATGGTATGCCGCCGCATTCACACCATTCACTTTCAGGAATTCTGCAATTTCCTCTACCTTTTTTCGGCTGAGGCAATAAACGATACCTGACTCGCCTTTGTGTTCCTTAACAAACTTAACTAATTGCTTTTTCGCCTGTTTTTTGGGTTTAACCTCATATATGAGATTCGTTCTATTGAAAGAGCTCTTGTGGACTCCAGCCTCTTCCATTTCCAGGTTTTTCTTGATATCCTGCTGCACTTTTGGGGTGGCTGTAGCAGTCAGGGCGACAATCGGAATATCTCCCAAATCTTTGATGATGCTTTTGATACGTCTATACTCTGGCCGGAAATCATGTCCCCATTCTGAAATACAGTGGGCTTCATCTACTGCAACAAATGAAATGTTTGCTTGCCTAAGGAAATCAATATTTGACTCTTTAGTAAGGGACTCAGGCGCAACATACAGCAGCTTCACTTCTCCAGCTAAAGTTTCCTTTTTGACTTTTGTGATCTCTCCTTTACTTAGCGTGCTGTTCAAAAACTTAGCATTGACACCAACAGCATTCATTTGATCCACTTGATTTTTCATCAAAGCAATCAATGGTGAAATGACTATAGCCGTACCATCTTTAACGATTGCAGGCAGCTGGTAACATAATGACTTCCCAGCACCAGTTGGCATAATGACAAACGTATTTCTGCCATCCATTACCTGCTGGATAATATGCTCCTGCGTACCTCTAAAAGTATCATATCCAAACACTTTTTTCAAGGTACCTTTCAGCAAATTGTCAGTGCCTATTTCCATCTTCACAATAAATTCTTAAACCTTTCTATAATTTACATAAAATAAACAACAGACCATCAGGCTTGCAGCCTATTTTTTCAAGTGATATTGGCAATGCCGCCAGGTTGATGAAATCACTATATTTGCGTAAAATAAATCACAAGAGGCAGATTTCCTTAAGAAATATTATGAACAAGAATTTACACGTAGTGATAATGGCAGGAGGCACGGGAACAAGATTCTGGCCTTATAGCAGAAACACTAAACCGAAACAATTTATTGATGCGTTAGGAACGGGTAGATCATTACTTCAAATGACGTACGATCGGTTTTCTTCTACTGTTCCAAACGAGAACATTTGGATTGTTTCCAACGAAATATATAGCGACCTCTTAGCAGAACAGTTACCAGAACTCAACGCTGAAAACATCCTCCTGGAGCCCACGAAAAGAAACACGGCACCATGTATCGCCTATGCTGCCTATAAAATCAAAAAGAAAGACCCCAATGCTGTAATGGTCATCCTGCCTTCTGATCATGTGATTTTTAAAGAGGAGCAGTTCCTGGAAGTCGTCAATACAGCTGCAGAAGGCGCTGGAGATGAGCAACTCATTACCATTGGAATAGAGCCCAACCGTCCTGAAACTGGCTATGGATACATTCAGTTCATAGAAAGTGAACAACCTCTAAAAAAAGTTAAAACTTTCACTGAGAAACCAGAATTGGATCTTGCCCAAAAATTCCTGGAAAGTGGAGACTTTGTCTGGAATGCTGGAATTTTTGTTTGGAGTGTAAAAGCCATTATTTCGGCTTTTGAAAAGTATCAATCAGAACTTGCCGAAACTTTCGATGAAGGCGAAGACTACTACTTTACAGAAAAGGAATCAGCTTTTATTAAAAGCGCCTATTCTATCAGCAAAAGCGTCTCCATTGATTATGCAATCATGGAAAAAGCTGAACATGTCAGCGTTGTTCTGGGCGATTTTGGGTGGTCGGATCTGGGGTCATGGAACGCACTTCATGAAATCAAAGAAAAAGACACTAACGAGAATGTATTCGAAGGCGATGTGATGTCTTACAATTCAAGGAATAATTACGTTCTCAGCAAAAGTAAACGGCTTATCGTTACGGAAGGCCTAGAAGGTTATCTCGTTGCTGATTTCGATGATGTGCTACTGATCTGTCGTAAAGAAGATTCTGGCATATTCCGCGAGTTCGTAAGCGACATCAAAGAGCAAAAAGGAGACAAGCTTATATAAAGCGCTGACGGTTCACTTCATAAAGTGCCATCGCTGTTGCTGCGGCCACATTAAGCGACTCTATTTCACCAGTTATCGGGATTCTTACTTGCTTATCTGTCATCTCCAGATAAGCAGGTGAGATTCCTTCATCTTCTGAACCCATTAAAATAGCCGTAGGGCCCATTAAGTCAATGTCTTGAAAAAATGCATCGGACTTCTCCGTACTAGCCACAAGCTGCAACCCTGAATCCTTCAAAAACTGAAGGGCTTGTTTGAAATTAGCCTCTCTACAAACTGGAATGAAATTAAGCGCTCCAGCAGAGGTTTTAATAGCATCTGCGTTAATCTGAGCACTATTTTTTGTTGGTATCAGAATGGCGTCCACTCCCATGCATTCAGCAGTTCTGGCGATGCCTCCAAAATTCCGAACATCTGTCACTCGATCTAAAACAAGGATAAGTGGTACCTTTCGATTTTCGAAAATGGCTGGCAGCACGTGATCAATATTGTGATACTGAACTGGAGAGACAAAAGCGACAACTCCCTGATGATTTTTTCTGGTAAACCGATTAATCTTCTCAACCGGAACGGTTGATAACGGAATTTTATGTTGGTGCAATAAACCGAGAAGTTCCTTGACCAACTCTCCTTTCAGACCTTTTTGGACAAAAACCTTCTCCAAATCCTTCCCTGAATGAATCGTTTCAATCACAGACCTTATTCCGTAAATAAGGTTTTCAAACTTTTTATCAGCCATTACATTCCCTTTCTTAATTCTCCCACTCGGTTATACCATGTTTGCTCATAGGAGCGATCACGCTTCAGCGTGTACATTGAAGGTGTAAAGAGAGTTGAAATCCTGATGAATTCAAATTCCACGCCGCTAATATATTTCCAGACCTCTTCACGCTCAGACCTAAAAACCTGGTCAGGTTTCCCGAAAATCAAATAAATGACGCCTCGGTCTGTTTTCCAACCTTGCTTGTAGTCCGTGAATAGTCCGTTGACCTTTTCTACTTGATCATAGAAGTTTTTAATCGCTGATTTAGCTCTGAATCTGGACCCATACGTGTTGACCCAAAAGTTTTCAAACGTACTCTTACCCATCTTTCCTTTAAGTGTCTTAATCTCTGTCTCAGTAGTGATGTAGGTAAGGGGTGGAACAAGCTCTTCTATCCGCCTAAACTCCGGGTAGTACTCTGGCACACTCAAAAGCGTGATAGCTGTCTGTGAGAGTGTATCGTCCTGAACTAAATAGAAACGATAAATAACTGTTTGTTCAATCTCGCCTGAAAAACTAAATGTGCTATCGATTTGCAAGCTGGGTGCTATTGGCTTCATTCTGCCCATTGCTGGATCTGCTGGATCAAAATTGTCTGTATACTGAAAGGCATGATACTCC